>DASSQU010000021.1:0-2655 GCA_035702325.1 Steroidobacteraceae bacterium | reverse complement strand
TCAGATAAATGAAATAGATGACCACCGCCAGCCACACGCGTGCGTAGCGCCCCTGGCGGGGCTTGAGCCGCGCCAGCGGCACCGCGAGCAGCGCCAGCACCATGCAGGTGAGCGGCATCGCGATCCGCCACTGCAGCACCGACTGCTCGCCGCGCCCGCTCGCGCGCAGCAGTGCGCCGGTCGGCGTGGCGTCGAGGTCCCGGACCACGTCGCTGAAGGCGGGCACGTGCACCGGCACGACGTGCTCGGCGAAGCGCAGCATGCGGAACTCGGCGGTGCCGGGCACGCCTTCGAAGCGCTCGCCGTCATAGAGGGTGAGGATGTGCGTGCTGCCGTCGGGCGTGACGGCGTGGCGGGCGCGGCCGGCGAGCGCCACCTCGACCAGCGGCCCGCGGCTGCGCTCGACGAACACGTTGGCGAGCATGCCATCGGGCGCGACGTCCTGCGCGTACACCACCAGATTGCCGCCGCCGAAGCTGCGGAAGCGCCCGGGCGCGACCGGCGCGAACTGCCCGGCGCGCAACGCCTCGTTGCGCAGGTTCAGGGCACGCGCCGTGGCCGCGGGGGCGAGCAGCAGCGTGAGCCAGGCGAGCACCGCGGTGAGCAGCGCAGCGAGCAGCGCCACCGGCAGGTAGAGCTGCCCCGGTCCCGTGCCGCAGGCGAGCGCCGCGGCCATCTCGCTGTCGTGGTAGAGCCGCCCGAACGCCAGCACCACCCCGAGCAGCAAGCCCACCGGCAGCAGCACCCACAGGTACTGCAAAGCCCCCAGGCCGATCAGCTCGAGCACCACGTCCTGCGGATACTGGTTGGCGGCGGCACGCTCGAGCACCCCCACCACCTGGTTGGCGAGCAGGATGACGAACAGCACGCCCGTCACCACCAGACACGCCGCCGCCACTTCGCGCAGTATGTAACGTCCGAGAATGGTCCCCAATAGTGCGCCCCGTGACCCGTGAGTCCGGTACCGGAAACCCGGCAGGCTCTTGGGTTACACTTGCTCTCGCCTGCACCCGCAGCTGCGCACCGCGCACCGAACAAGCACAACGGAGCAAGGCGCAAGAGCCGCGCTTAAGGTAAATCAGACGCTCGCGCGCCTCAACGATGAAGGGGAAATAAAGGTGGAATTCGGGGTCTGGACGAAAGGCCTGGCGGCCCTCCGGGTCGAGTGCCTGGTGGTCGGAGTCTTCGAAGAGACGGAGCTCGGCCTCGATGCGCGCAGCGTCGATCAGGGGTGCGGCGGGCGCCTGCAGCGGGTCCTGGCGCGCGGCGATTTCGCCGGCCGTGCCGGCGATACACTGCTGCTCACCGAGCTCACCGAGCTGCCCGCCGCCCGCGTGCTGCTGACGGGCCTGGGCCCCAGGGCGCAGTTCGGGCGCCGCGCCTGGCGCAAGGCACTCGCCACAGCCTTTGCGGCGCTCACCCGCACGCGCATCGGGAGCTGCGCCATTGCGCTCGACCGGCCCGACCGCCGGCAGCTCGACGATTATTACTTCGGCCGCGCCGTCGCCGAGCTCTCGGCCGCGGCGCTCTACCGCATCAACGACCTGAAGACCGGCAAGAAGCCGCCCGCCGGCGCACTGAAGAAGGTGCTCGCCGGGCCGGTGCGCCGCGCCGAGGAAGCCGCACGCGGCTTGCGCCACGGCGTGGCCATCGCAGCCGCGGCCGCCGTACAGCGGGATCTCGCCAATCTGCCGGCCAACATCTGCACGCCGACATTCCTGGCGAACGAGGCGCGCGCCCGCGCCAAGCGCTACGCCTCGCTGCGCCTGCGGGTGCTCGACGAGGCGGCGATCCGCCGCGAGAAGATGGGCTGCCTGCTCGCCGTGGCCCAGGGGAGCCACCAGCCGCCGCGTTTCATCGTGCTCGAGCATCGCGCGGGCAAGGGCGCACGGCCCCCGGTGGTGCTGGTCGGCAAGGGCGTCACCTTCGACACCGGCGGGATCTCGCTCAAGGATCCGCCCGCCATGGACGAGATGAAGTTCGACATGAGCGGCGCGGCGGCGGTCATCGCCTCGCTGACGCTGGCCGCGGAGCTGCGCCTCCCGCTGCACGTCGTGGGACTGATCGCGGCGGTCGAGAACATGCCGGGCGGCAAGGCCGTCAAGCCCGGCGACATCGCCACCAGCGCCTCGGGCCAGACGGTGGAAATTCTCAACACCGACGCCGAGGGCCGCCTGATCCTGTGCGATGCGCTGCACTACGCGCGGCGCTTCCGCCCCGCGGCGGTGATCGACATCGCGACCCTCACCGGCGCCTGCGTGATCGCACTCGGACACCATCACTCCGGCGTCATGGGCAACGACGATGCCCTGGTGCGCGAGCTCATCGACGCCGGGGTGCGCGCCGACGACCGCTGCTGGCAGCTGCCGCTCACCGAGGAGTATGCGGAGCAGCTCAAGAGCAACTTCGCCGACTTCGCCAACATCGGCGGACGCGACGGTGGCGCGATCACCGCGGCGACCTTCCTCGGTAAATTCACCCACGGGCTCACCTGGGCCCACCTCGATGTCGCCGGCACCGCCTATCAGAGCGGCGCCTCCAAGGGCAGCACCGGCCGCCCCACGCCGCTGCTCGCGGACTTCCTCATCCAGCGCGCGAGCCGCTGACCGCGGCCCGCGGCACGAACAGGCGCGCGCGACCGCGGCGCAGGCCGCC
>DASSQU010000020.1:0-3769 GCA_035702325.1 Steroidobacteraceae bacterium | reverse complement strand
GATCGACACCGGGGACCTCATCGAGGAGCGCGCCGGCCGCTACCAGTTTCTCGGTCGCCGGGGCGGCGTCATCAACGTCGGCGGGCTCAAGGTGTATCCGGAGGAGATCGAGGCGGTGATCAACACCCATCCGCTAGTGCGCATGTCGCTGGTCAGGGCACGGCGCAATCCGATCACCGGCGCGGTGGTGACCGCGGACGTGGTGCTCGCCGACGATCCGCTCGGCACCGAGCGCCCGGCCCCCGAGGCGCTGGCGCGCGAGCTCATCACGAGCTGCCGCCGCTCACTCGCCGCCTACAAGGTGCCGGCCTCGATCCGCATCGTCCCGCGCCTCGAAGTCTCGGCGTCCGGCAAGCTGGTGCGCCCCGGTGCGTAGCGTCATCGTCACCGGCGCGAGCCGGGGCCTCGGGCTCGGTATCGCCGCCCAGCTCGCCTCGAGCGGCTTCCGGGTGATCGCCATCGCCCGCGGCGAGACCGAAGCGCTGCGTGCCGCCACCGCGGCGGCGCTGCAGGCGGGCCGCGGCGCGATCCACTTCCGCTCCTTCGACCTCGGCGAGGCCCACGCCATCCCGTCGCTGGTCACGGGCCTGCACGAGGAGCACGGACCGCTCTACGGGCTCGTCAACAACGCCGGCATCGGCACCACCGGCGTGCTGGCACTCATGCCGGATGCCGACATCGAGCGCCTGCTGCGGATCAACCTCCATGCGCCGCTCGTCCTCAGCAAGTACGTCGTGCGGCGGATGATGAGCGAGCGCGCCGGGCGGATCGTCAACATCTCCTCGATCGTCGCCTGGACCGGCTACAGCGCCCTCGCGCCTTACGCGGCCACCAAGGCGGGTCTGATCGGCTTCACGCGGGCGCTCGCGCGCGAGGTCGGAGCGCTCGGCATCACGGTGAATGCCGTGGCGCCGGGGTTCGTGGACACCGCGATGACGCACGAGCTCGGCGAGGAGCAGCGCGAGAAGATCATCCGCCGCAGCGCCCTGCGGCGCCTCACCGATTCGGACGACGTCGCGGCCGCGGTGGATTACCTGATGAGCGAGCGGGCGCGCAACGTTACCGGCACGACGCTCACGGTGGACGCCGGCAATACCGCCTGAGGCGGGACCGGTCGAGCGCTGCGTGTCCTGAGCTGAAGACGCCGCAGGGCTCGCCGCGAGCGGGTGGCCGGTCGCCTAGCGCTTGGCCAGACGGCTCAGGACTGCGTCGTACCTCATCCCGAAGCGGTCGAGAGAATCCAGAGATTTTGGATCGGGCGCGGCGTCGCCGCCGTCTCTTGCCCGGGAGCGTCCCGCGGGACCCACGCGCTTGCTGGCACTCTTGCGGCTTGGCGCCGTCTTCTTCATGGCGTCGATTTTAGGTGGTTGCCGGGAGTTTACAAAGCGGGGGATTCACCGCAGGGGAGCTGATTCCGGCCAGCGGCCTTGGCGCTCTGCAGCAAATACGGCCCGTGGGAGGTCAGAGAGCCTGGCGCGGCCGGCGGCTGACTCAGAGCCGCAGCTGCCCGGCGAGCAGACGCCGGTGGAGCGGGGCATCGAGTGGCAGGTACTGGCCGCGCCCGGGATCGTCGAGATAAAGCGCATCCTGGACGCGGCCCGGATCGTAGCCCTCGCGGGCGAGCTCCTGGGTCCTCAATTTGAAAGTGCCGGTAACTTCGAGCGCGGCGACGATGCGGACGAACACCGGCCGGGCGTAACTCGGGAGCGCGGCGGTGAGCCGGCGGCGCAGCTCCGCGAGATCGAAGGCGCCGCTCACGCTGAGCGCGGCCATCCCGGCCCGGCCGTCGGCGTTCGGCACCGACACGCCGTAGACGGCGGCATCGAGCACTCCCGGGCAGCCGCCGATCACTTCCGCCACCTCGATGGTCGAGACGTTCTCGCCCTTCCAGCGGAAGGTGTCGCCCACCCGGTCGACGAAGTAGAAGAATCCCTGCTCGTCGCGGCGCATGAGGTCGCCGGTGCGGTACCACGCGTCGCCCGCGGCGAACACGTTCCGCAGCACCTTGGCGCGGGAGGCCTCGGGGTCGGCATAACCCTCGAAGCGCGTGGCGCCACCCGCATCCAGGATCTGGCCGAGCGCTTCGCCCGCTTCGTTCACGCCGCAGCGCACGCAGCGACCCTCGGCATCGCGCACCGGGGCACCCGCCTCGAGGTCGTATTTCACCAGTGCGACCGGCACGCGGTGTGCGAGGAAGGGGGGGATGCGCCCGATCGCGCCCGGGCGCCCCTCGGTGTTGTAGAGCGAGAAGTTGCCTTCGGTCGAGGCGTAGTACTCGAGGATCCGCGGAATGCGGAAGCGCTGCTGAAAGGCGACCCACACGTCCGCCCGCAGCCCGTTGCCGCAGGCGAGGCGGAGCTGGTGCTGAGTCTCGTGCGGCTGGTGCGGCGAGTTGACGAGGTAGCGGCACAGCTCTCCGATGTACTGGAACAGTGTGCAGCGCTCCTCGGCCACGTCCTTCCAGAAGCTCCCGGCCGAGAAGCGCTCGCGCAGCACCACCGCGCCGCCTCCGACCAGCGTCGCCCCGCACGCCACCACCCCGCCGACGCTGTGATACATCGGCAGGCAGTTGTACATGCGATCGCCGGCCGTCACGTCGATCAGGCCCGCGAACCAGTGACTCCACTGCATGAGCCGCAGGTGACTCACGTTGGCCGCCTTAGGCAGCCCGGTCGTGCCGGAGGTGTAGATAAGGAGCGCGCGGTCCGCGAGCGCCGGCGGCCGGCACTCGGTCTCCGCGAGCGCCTCGCCCGCCAGCCGCCCGAGCTCGGGCTCGAGGCGCGGCAGGCCCAACGCGTCCCCGGCGCCCTGTGCCCAGCATTCGACGCGCCCCGCGAGCGGCTCGCGCACCGCGATGAGCGCTTCCGCGAGCGATGTGCCGACGATCACCGCCCGCGGCGCGGCGATCGCGAGCGAGTGCGCCAGGAGCTCCCCCGTCAGGTTGGTGTTGATGAGCGCCACCGTCACCTGGATGCGGGTGAGGCCGAGCCAGATGGCGAGATAGTCCGGGCAGTTCCTCATGAGGAGACAGACGACATCGCCGCGGGCGAAGTGACGCGAGAGTCCCCAGCGGGCGTAACGGTTCGAGGCGGTGGCGAGCGCGCGGTAGCTCAAACCCGCTGCGCCGCCGGCCCCGGCCGGGCCGCCGACGAGCGCCGGGGCGTCTCCGTAGCGCTCGGCGAGGCGGCTGATCAGGATCGGGAGCGTGAGGGTGGGATCGCGGCCGATCGCCGCCGTGCGCTCGAGTGCGCGCACCCAGGCGCGGTGAGACGCTCGCATGCTTTCATCGGGCTTCGGTGTCATCATGCTCTCGTGAGACGGGACTCACGGCGCGTGGGTCGGCGATGCGGGATTCTATAACGCATGAGGCGCGGCAATGAGGCCTGAAACGATTGCGCTCCACGGCGGCTACGACGGCGATCCGGCCACGAAATCCGTCGCCGTGCCCATCTATCAGACGGTCGCCTACTCCTTCGACAGCGCGGCGCACGGAGCGGCTCTCTTCGACCTAGAGGTGGAGGGTTACCGCTACACCCGCATCGGCAATCCCACGACCGACGTCCTCGAGCGCCGTCTCGCGCTGCTGGAGGGCGGGATCGACGCGCTCGCGGTGAGCTCTGGCCAGACGGCGGTCTACTACACGATGCTCAACCTCGCCGAGACGGGGCAGAACATCGTCTCCGTGCCGCAGCTCTACGGCACGACGCACACCCTGTTTGCCCACATTCTCCCGCGCCAGGGCGTCGCGGTGCGGCTCGCGAAATCCGAC
>DASSQU010000019.1:0-3249 GCA_035702325.1 Steroidobacteraceae bacterium | reverse complement strand
TCGGCACCCCCTGGGCAAGCCTGGTAATGGTTACGCCGCTGCGCATCAATTGTTCGGTGACATAGTGCGTCGTCGATTGCCCTTCCACCGTCGCGTTCAACGCGAGCAGCACTTCACGGACCTCACCGCCGCCCGCGCGTTCGATCAGTTTTGCGATGTTCAGCCTGTCGGGACCGATGCCGTCGAGCGGCGACAGATGTCCCATGAGCACGAAGTACCGGCCGCGGTAGCTGCCGGACTGCTCGATCGCCACCACGTCGGCGGGGGATTCGACCGCGCACAGCAGCGTCGCATCGCGCTGCGCCGCCGCGCAGATCGAGCACAGCTCGTCCTCGGTCAGCATGCGGCAGCGCCGGCAGCGCACCACCGTCGCGAGCGCCGCTTCGAGCGCCGCCGCCAGCGCGCGCGCTCCGGGGCGCCCTTCCTGCAGCAGGTGAAACGCCATGCGCTGGGCGGTCTTCGGGCCCACGCCCGGCAGGCCACGCAGCGCTTCGATCAGTTGCGCCAGATGCGGCGAGTGCTTCATCGCGCTCTCAGAACGGCAGCTTCATTCCCGGCGGCAGCGCCAGTCCGGCCGTGAGCGTGCTCATCTTCTCCTGCACCCGCGCTTCGACCTTGCGCACCGCGTCGTTGGCCGCCGCCGCAATCAGGTCCTCGAGCATCTCGCGGTCCTCGGCCGCGGCGCTCGCCTCGATCTGCACACGCTTCACTTCGTAGCGGCCGCTCATGGTGATCTTCACCATGCCGCCGCCCGCCTCGCCCACGACTTCGATCCCGGCGATCTCGGCCTGCGCCTTCTGCATGTTGGCCTGCATCGCCTGGGCCTGCTTCATCAGCTCGTTGAAATTGCCACGCATGGTGAGGAGAGTCCGTCAGGCGCCGTGCGCCACGTGAAAACACCGGGTCATTTTACCGGGCGCACCGTGTCCGGCAGCACCGTCGCTCCGAAGCGCTCGCGCAGCCCCTGTACGCCGGGGTCCGCCTCGAAGGCGCGGCGCGCCGCGGCCAGCTCCTGCTCGGATGCCCGCTGGGCAAGCAGCGCCGGCGTGTCGCCGGCGGCGGGCGCGGACTGGAACTCGAGCCGCACGCTCTCGCCGAAGTAGCGCGACAGCGCCTGGGCGAGCTTCTCTTCCTGCGCCGGGGTGCGCACCAGCTGGTTGTGCGGATCGAGCGCGAGGCGCACCACCGCGCCCTGCCGGCCGATGAGTACGCAGTGGCTGGCGAGCTGGCGGGCGGCGCCCGAGAGCTCGAGGGCCTCCACGATCGAGTTCCAGGAACCGCCCCCGGTGGCGAGCGGCGCAGCAGCGGGCGCGGCGGGGGCGCGTGGCCCGCCTGCAGGCGGCGCAGCGCCATGCACCGCAGCGCCGGCGGCCGGCGCGCGCGCTCCCGCCGCCTCGCCCGCCGGGCGGAACGCCAGCATGCGCAGCAGCGTCATCTCGAAGCCGGTGCGCGGATCGGGCGCGAGCGGCAGATCGCGGCGGCCGATGATCGCCGTCTGGTAGAAGAGCTGGACGTCCTCGGGCGTCAGCGCGCCGGCGAGCCGCGCGATCACCTCCGGGGCGAACTGCTCGTCCGCCTGGTAGTCGTCGCCGACGATCTGGCGCAGTCCTACGCGTACCAATAGCCCCGCGAGCTCGTCGAGCAGCTGTGCATAGTCGGGCGCGAACTGCTCGAGCGCCTGCACGCGGCGCATCAGCTCCGCGGGCTGCAGCCCGGCGAGCAGCTCCGCGATCTGCACCACCTGGTCGCGCGCGACGGTGCCGAGCATGGCGCGCGCTTCCTCCTCCCCCGCCCGGCCGCCGCCGAAAGCGATCAGCTGATCGAGGAGCGAGAGCGCATCGCGCATGCTGCCGTCGGCCGCCTGAGCCACCAGCCTCAGGCCCGCGTCTTCGTAACGGATGTCTTCCTGCTGCAGAATGAGGCGCAGCTGCGCGGCAATATCGGCGGCCGGCAGGCGCTTGAGGTTGAACTGCAGGCAGCGCGACAGCACCGTCATCGGCAGCTTCTGCGGATCGGTGGTCGCCAGCAGGAACTTCACGTGCGGCGGCGGTTCCTCGAGCGTCTTCAGCAGCGCGTTGAAGGAATGCGCCGACAGCATGTGCACTTCGTCGATCAGGTAAACCTTGTAGCGGCCGCGCGCCGGCGCGTACTGCACGTTGTCGAGCAGCTCGCGGGTGTCGTCGACCTTGGTGCGTGAGGCGGCGTCGACCTCGATCAGATCGACGAAGCGCCCGGCGTCGATCTCGCGACAGCTGGCGCATATCCCGCAAGGCTCCGCCTTCACCCCGGTCTCGCAGTTGAGACACTTGGCGAAGATGCGCGCGATGGTGGTCTTGCCCACGCCGCGCGTACCGGTAAAGAGGAAGGCGTGGTGGATGCGCCCGGACTCGAGTGCATTGACGAGCGCCCGGCGCACGTGCTCCTGCCCGATGAGCTCGGAGAATTTTCTGGGGCGCCACTTGCGCGCCAGCGCCGTATAGCTCATTCACATTCCTCGCGCGCCATGGAGGCGGCCCGCACCAGCTTGGCCTCCGGCACCCGACATCGCCGCTGCCGCTGCTGCCTTCCGGCCCTGACGGGATTCACGACTGGTCGTCGCGGAGAAACCGATGCGGGCCACCATGTTCATTGGCGGAAATGGCCTGCGGCCATTTCCGCAGCCAACCCATCTGCCGTGTCGACCTCGCCGGCAAAGGGCGTGACCTTTGCCGGCGCAAAGCAGGCCGGTTCGGGCACACGAGAGTCTGGCGGAGAGGGTGGGATTCGAACCCACGAACACCCGTGAAGATGTTACTGGAATTCCAGTCCAGCGCCTTCGACCGCTCGGCCACCTCTCCAATCAACAATTTACGAGATAAAGCTCGAAAGACTCCAAAGGCGCGTCCCACCCGTCCCGGAGAGGGCCGCGAATCATAAGGCATGACGCCGGGGGCCGCACTCCCTCAGGCCTGCGGCGGCGGCGGCGCCTTGGGCACCTTGAACGGCGGCGGCTCGTCGAGACAGGGCTGCCGGCCGGTGCGCGGCGGCGGCGGCGGCTCGTTGAGCGTCGGGATCTTCAGTGCGCTGCTGGTATCGGGGGCATCGAGCCCGGAAGGGGTCCGCAGCGGCGGAATGCTGGCCGCGCTCATGTACGGCTGCCGCTTGTGACAGGCGTAGGCGAAGTGCCGGAACGGGTGGCAGCCCGCCACCGCCACCAGCGCAAACGCCACGGCGAGCCGGGCCATGGCGGACTTCATTGCTGCAACCTGA
>DASSQU010000018.1:0-18418 GCA_035702325.1 Steroidobacteraceae bacterium | reverse complement strand
CGTCGACCTCCCCCGGGATCGCTTCATCGTGGTCACAGGCCTATCCGGCTCCGGAAAGTCCTCGCTCGCCTTCGACACCCTCTACGCCGAGGGACAGCGCCGCTACGTCGAGTCGCTGTCCGCCTATGCGCGCCAGTTCCTCTCGACCATGGACAAGCCCGACGTCGACAGCATCGAGGGCCTCTCGCCCGCGATCGCCATCGAGCAGAAGGCGAGCTCGCACAACCCGCGCTCGACCGTCGGCACGGTCACGGAGATCTACGACTACCTGCGGCTGCTGTACGCGCGGGCCGGCGTCCCGCGCTGCCCCGATCACGGGATCGACCTCACGGCGCAGACCGTGAGCCAGATGGTCGACCAGGTGCTCAAGCTCCCCGAGGGCACGGCGGCGGCGCTGATCGCGCCGCTCATCGCCGGGCGCAAGGGCGAGCATCAGGAGCTGCTCGAGGACCTCGGGAGCCAGGGCTTCGTGCGCGTGCGCATCGACGGGCGCATCCACGAGCTCGAGTCGCGGCCGCAGCTCGATCCCAGGCGCAAGCACACCATCGAGGCGGTAGTCGACCGCATGCGGGTGCGGCCCGACGCGGCGCAGCGTCTGGCGGAATCCTTCGAGACGGCGCTGCGCCTCTCGGGAGGCCTGGCGCAGCTCATCCTGCTCGACGAGCCGGACCGCGAGCCGCTCATCTTCTCCAGCCGCCACGCCTGTCCGGTGTGCGGCTACGCCGTGCCGCCGCTCGAGCCGAAGCTGTTCTCGTTCAACAACCCCTCGGGTGCCTGCCGGGCGTGCGACGGCCTCGGAGTCGAGGAGTTCTTCGACCCGCAGCGCGTGGTGCTGCATCCGCACCTGTCGCTCGCCGGCGGCGCGGTGCGCGGCTGGGACCGGCGCAACGAGCATTACTTCCAGCTCATCCAGTCGCTGAGTAAGCACTACGGCTTCGACATCGAGGCCCCGTGGACCGAGCTCCCGGCCCCCGTGCGGCAGGTGCTGCTGAACGGCAGCGGCGCGGAGACGATCGAGTTCAGCTACCGCGCGGAAGGGGGACGGCGCGCGCGCCGCCGCCACCCCTTCGAGGGCATCCTGCCGAATCTCACGCGGCGCTACCGCGAGACCGAATCTCCGATGGTGCGCGAGGAGCTGGCGCGGTACCTCGGCGTGCGGCCCTGCCCCGAGTGCCACGGCACGCGCCTCGGCCGCGCGGCGCGTTTCGTGTTCGTCGCTGGCGTGAGCCTCCCGGAGGTGGCGCATCTCACCGTCGGCCGCGCGCTCACCTTCCTCACCGGGCTCGACCTCGCGGGCTGGCGCGGCGAGGTCGCCGCGCGCATCGTCAAAGGCATGATCGAGCGGCTGCGTTTCCTCGCCGACGTCGGCCTCGACTATCTCACGCTCGACCGCAACGCCGAGACGCTCTCGGGCGGGGAATCGCAGCGCATCCGGCTCGCAAGCCAGGTCGGCTCGGGGCTCACCGGCGTCATGTACATACTCGATGAGCCTTCGATCGGGCTGCACCAGCGCGACAACCGGCGGCTGCTCGCCACGCTCAGGCAGCTGCGCGATCTCGGCAACACCGTCATCGTGGTGGAACACGACGAGGAGGCGATCCGCGAGGCCGATCATGTGGTCGACCTCGGTCCCGGCGCCGGTGCCCACGGCGGGGAGCTGGTCGCGCAGGGGACACCGCACGACATCGAGTCGAATCCCGCCTCGATCACCGGCCAGTACCTCGCGGGCCGCCGGCGCATCGAGCTGCCCGGCCTGCGCATCCGGCCCCATCCCGAGCGCGAGATTCGCATCGTCGGTGCGAGCGGCAACAACCTCGCGCAGGTGACGGCGCACATCCCGCTCGGGCTCTTCACCTGCGTGACCGGAGTGTCGGGCTCGGGCAAGTCCACGCTCATCGTCGACACGCTGTTCGGCCACGCCGCGGCGCGCCTCACCGGCGCGCGGGTCGAGGCCGCACCCTGCGAGCGCATCGAGGGACTCGATGAGATCGACCGCGTGATCGACATCGACCAGAGTCCGATCGGGCGCACGCCGCGCTCCAATCCCGCCACCTACACGGGACTGTTCGCGCCGCTGCGCGAGCTGTTCGCGGCGGTGCCCGAGGCGCGGGCGCGCGGCTACGACGCCGGGCGCTTCAGCTTCAACGTCAAGGGCGGGCGCTGCGAGGCGTGCCAGGGCGACGGCGTCATCCGCGTCGAGATGCACTTCCTGCCGGATGTATACGTGCCGTGCGATGTGTGCCGGGGCCAGCGCTACAACCGCGAGACGCTCGAGATCCGCTACCGGGGCAAGAACATCTGCGAGGTGCTCGAGCTCACCGTGGAGGAGGCGCTGCGCTTCCTGCAGAACGTGCCCGCGGTCGCGGGCAAGCTGCAGACGCTCGCCGACGTCGGGCTCTCCTATGTGCGGCTCGGGCAGAACGCCACCACGCTCTCGGGCGGGGAGGCGCAGCGGGTGAAGCTCGCGCGTGAGCTCGCCAAGCGCGCCACCGGGCGCACGCTCTACATTCTCGACGAGCCCACCACCGGGCTGCACTTCCACGACGTGAAGCAGCTGCTCGAGGTGCTGCACCGCCTGCGCGACGAGGGCAACACGGTGGTGGTGATCGAGCACAACCTCGACGTCATCAAGACCGCCGACTGGGTGATCGACCTCGGCCCCGAGGGGGGCGAGGCCGGCGGGCGGATCGTCGCCTGCGGCACGCCCGAGACCCTCGCGGCGAGCGGGCAGTCCTACACCGGCCAGTATCTCCGCCCGCTCCTCGAGCGTGACGAGCGCCGGCGGGTAGCCGCCGGAGCATGACTCCCGGGGAGCGTCCGACTATCATAAATCATTGATGATTAAAGATTATTTAGGACTGTGATCCATCTGATTGCAAATGCGAACCGTTCTCATCCATACTTAGACCATGGATGCGGTCGCCACCCCTGCAGGTCATGTGCTCGCTCCGGGGCCCGTGAGCCTCTCGGCCCTCTCGCCCGGCACTGCCGGTCGCGTGGTCGGGGTCGGCTCGCCGCAGCAGCCGCTTTCCGCCCTCGAGCGGCGGCTGCTCGAGTTCGGTTTCGTGAGCGGCGAGCACGTCGAAATTCTCGCCGAAGCCCGTCCCGGGCGTGATCCCTTCGTGGTGCGCGTCGGTCACACGACGCTCGCGCTGCGCCGCCGCGAGGCGCAGAGCATCTGGGTCGAGACGCTGCCATGAGCGCGCCGGCGGCCGCGGCCGCCGCGGCGCCGCAGCTGACGCTCTCCCTCATCGGCGTTCCCAACTGCGGCAAGACCGCCCTCTTCAATCGCCTCACCGGCAGCCGCCAGAAGGTCGCCAACTATCCCGGCGTCACGGTCGAGCGCAAGGAGGGACGCTTCACCGGTCCGCGCACCGGGCGCAGCTACCGGGTCGTCGACCTGCCGGGCGCCTACAGCCTCGAGCCTGCCACGCTCGATGAGGCTATCGCCCGCGACGTGGTGCTCGGCCGGCACGGCAGCGAGCCGGCGCCGGACCTGCTGGTCTGCGTCGTGGACGCGACCAATCTGCGGCTCAACCTGCGCCTGGTGCTGGATCTCAAGCGGCTCGGGGTGCCGATGATCGTCGCCCTCAACATGAGCGATGTGGCCGCGCAGCGCGGCTACCGGCTCGATCGCGCGGCACTCGAGCGCGCGCTCGGCGTGCCGGTCGTGCCGACGGTCGCGGTGCGCGCCAGCGGCGAGCGCGAGCTCGTCGAGGCGATCGACAGCTATGGCTTCGGCGCTGCCGCCGCGCGCGGCCCCCGGCGCCTCGAGGCGCCGCCACCCGCCACCGCCGCGGGCATCGAGGCGACCCAGCGCGAGGTGCGCCGGGTGTTGGACGAGATCGGGTACCGGGTGCCGGCCCGCGCCGCGCTGTGCGCCGCGCTCGATGCGGTGGTGCTGAACCCGATCGCCGGACCGGTGCTGCTCGCGGTGGTGCTGTTTCTCATGTTCCAGGCGGTGTTCAGCTGGGCCAAAGGGCCGCAGAACCTGATCAACGCCGCCATCCACAGCGTGAGCGGCTCACTCGGCGCGCTGCTGCCGCCCGGGCCGCTGCGGGGCCTGCTCCTCGACGGCGTGATCGCCGGCACCGGCAGCGTGCTGGTGTTCCTGCCGCAGATCCTGATCCTCTTCCTCTTCATCCTCGCGCTCGAGGACTCGGGCTATCTGCCGCGGGCCGCCTTCATGCTCGATCGCCTGATGGGGCGGGTGGGGCTCTCCGGCCGGGCCTTCATTCCGCTGCTGTCGAGCTTCGCCTGCGCGATTCCCGGCATCATGGCGACGCGCACCATTCCCTCGGCGCGCGACCGTCTCGCCACCATCATGATCGCGCCGCTCATGACCTGCTCGGCACGGCTGCCGGTGTACGCGCTGCTGATCGGCGCCTTCATCCCGCAGCGCTCGCTCGGGCCGCTCAATCTGCGGGGACTGGTGCTGTTTGCGCTGTACCTCGCCGGCGTCGCGAGCGCGCTCGGTGTCGCCTTCGTGCTCAAGCACACGCTGATGCGCGGCGAGTATCGGCCGCTGCTGCTCGAGCTGCCGGAGTACCGCACGCCGCATCTGTCGAACCTGGTGCTCGGGCTGTGGGAGCGCACCCGCATCTTCCTCACGCGCGTCGGCACCATCATCCTCTCGCTGATGGTGGTGCTGTGGTTCCTGGCGAGCTTCCCCGCGCCGCCGGCGGGTGCCGGCGGACCGGCGATCGAGTACAGCGTCGCCGGGCTTCTCGGCCGGGGGCTCGAGTACCTGTTCACCCCCGTCGGCTTCAACTGGCAGATCTCCATCGCGCTGGTGCCGGGGCTCGCGGCGCGCGAAGTCGCCGTGAGCGCGCTCGGCACCGTGTACGCGATGTCCGGCAGCGGCGATGTCGCCGGCGCGCTCGCGCCGATCATCGCGCACAGCTGGAGTCTCGCCACCGGACTGTCGCTGCTCGCCTGGTACGTGTTCGCGCCGCAGTGCCTGTCGACGCTCGCGGTGGTCAAGCGCGAGACCAACTCCTGGCGCTATCCGCTCGCCATGGCCGCCTACCTGTTCGCGCTCGCGTGGCTGGGCGCCTTCGCCACCTACCGCGTGGCGCTGCTCCTCGGGGGCGGGGCGGTCGGCGCATGAGTCTGCTGCTGCAGGAGCTTCTGGTCGGGGTCGTGGTGGCCGCGTGCGCGGTGTTCAGCGCCTGGCGGCTCGCGTCGGCGCGGCTGCGGCTGCGCGTGCTCGAGACGCTCGCCGCGCTGCCGCCGGCGCTCACCGCGCCGTGGCTCGCGCCGCTGCGCGCGCGCACGCTCGCGCGCCTCGGCGGCGGCTGCGCCGGGTGTGCGGGGTCGGCTACGCCGGGCGCGGCGTCCCCGAATCGAACACCTGGTGCACTTCGCCGTTGACGATGCGCTCCTGGTAGTTGCCGCGGGTATAGCCGGCCACCACGCGCCGCCAGAAGCTCACCGCCGCGGCGTTGCGCAGGTACTCGCTGATCTCCCAGCGTCCGGCGAAACGGCTGAGGATGAGCTGCACCGCGGTGCGCCCTATCCCCAGGCGCCGGCGGGCGCGGGTCACGAAGAATTCCGCCATGCGGTAGTCGGCGCGCGGCCGCGCTGCGGGCGAGGGGCTCGAGCGCAGCACGCGCGCGAAGCCCACGGGTTCCGAGCCCTTGAGAATCACCAGCGGAAAGGTGTTGGGATCGCCGAACCAGTGCGCGATCTGGTCGGGCTCGCGGTGGCCGATCTCCCCGAGCGCGGGAAACAGCCCGGTGCCGGGATTCAGGTCATCGAGGTACTCGCGGTAGACGCTCTGGATCCAGAGTCGGTCCTGAGGCGACGCGCGCGCATCGCGCACGCTCACGGGCACGGCGGTCATGGCACAGTCGAAATAAAACGGCCCGGACAGCTCGCGCGTGCGATCCGTCCGGGCCGGGTTTCAGCCGTAAGCCAGCTGTTTACTGCTTGGGCGGCGTGCCCTCGGCCGGTGGCGTCGCAGCGGGAGCAGCGGCAGCGCCTTCGGCGGGCTTGGCAGCCTCGCCCGCGGCACCGGCCGCCGGAGCGGCAGTGCCCGCGGCCGGAGCGGCCGGAGTTTCAGCAGCCGGAGCAGGAGGAGGAGGCGGCGCAGCAGCGCCGGTGCTGGCGGCTTCCTGCTTCGCGCAGGCCGTCAGCATCAGCGCTGCAACGATCGCGCTAATAGCAAGTTTGGTTTTCATCGATCGGTACCCCGAGAGGAAGCAAGAGTTGTGTTGAAAGTACGTCGGCCGGCACGGGCCGTTCCGTGCCCGTTGCCGGGCCGCGGAGAGCGCAAATTCTATAGAAGTCCCGGTACGATTGGAAACTGGCCGGAGGGTCCGCCAGGACACTTTGTCGGTTGCGCGCGACACAACTGACGCGGTTGTTCAAGGCTCGAGGCTCGTGGGAGATTGCCAATGTCAGGCGTCGGCAGCGAAGCGTCCCGGGAACAGGCGGCGGAGCTCGAGCGGCTCTTCGGGCCGCACCTCGCCATCGTGTGCGCGCGCACCGCCCGCGCCCTGGAGGCCTGCGGCTACACGGGTCTGCTGGTGCACTCCGGCGCACCGCTGGCCGTGTTCGAGGACGACCGTACCTATCCCTTCGAGCCGCACGCTCCCTTCAAGGTCTGGGCACCGCTCGCCGACGCTCCCGACTCATATATCTGGTTCGAGCCGGGTGCGCGGCCACGTCTCATCCTGCGCCAGCCCCGCGACTACTGGTACAAGAGCGCAGACCTGCCGCGCGGGTACTGGGTGCGGCATTTCGACCTCGCGGTCGCGGCCGATGCCGCCGCGGCGCGCGCGGCGCTGCCCGGGGACCTCGGACGCGCAGCCTACCTGGGGGATGTGCCTGGCGAGGCCACTCACTGGGGACCTGCGGCCGTCAACCCCCGCGACCTCATGCGGCGGCTCGACTTCGAGCGTGCCGCCAAGACCCCGTACGAGCTCGCCTGCCTGCGCGCCGCCAACCGGCTCGGCGCCCGCGGCCACCTCGCCGCCCGGCGTGCCTTCGAGTCAGGCGGCTCGGAGTTCGACATCGAGCTCGCCTTCCTCGCCGCCTGCGGGCTGCGCGAGCAGGAGCTGCCCTACAACCCGATCATTGCCCTCAACGAAGGCGGTGCGGTGCTGCATTACCAGGTGCTGAACCGCGAGCCGCCCCGAGAGCGCAGCTCGCTGCTGATCGACGCGGGGGCGGAGTTTGCCGGCTACGCGAGCGACATCACGCGTACCTACGCCGCCGAGGAAGGCGAGTTCCGCGCGCTGATCGGCCGCATGGACGCCCTGCAGCAGGGCCTCGTCGCCGGGGTGCGCGCCGGAGTGGACTGGCGGGACGTGCACCTCCGTGCCCACGCCCTGACGGGAGAGCTGCTGCGCGATGCCGGGATCGTGCGCTGCGGCGCCGATGAGGCGGTGGCGAGCGGGGTGACGCGCGTCTTCCTGCCTCACGGCATCGGCCACCTGCTCGGGCTCGAGGTACACGACGTGGGCGGATTCATGCGCGGGCCGGCCGACGGGGAGATCCCCCGCCCCGAGGGGCACCCTTACCTGCGGCTCACCCGCGTTCTCGAGGCGGGCTTCGTCGTCACCATGGAGCCCGGGATCTATTTCATCCCGCAGCTGCTCGACGCGGCCCGCGCAGACGGGCGCTCGCAACGGATCGACTGGAGCCGGGTCGAGGCGCTCGCCCGGTTCGGCGGCATCCGCATCGAGGACGATCTCGCGGTGACCCGCGAGGGTTGCGAGAATCTGACGCGTGACGCCTTCCGCGCGGTGGCGGCCTGAGACGTCTCACCAGAGAGACAATCCTTACCTTCTGGCGAGAAGATCCTTGATGTCCTGCAGCAGCGTCTCGGTCTTCGTCGGGGGCGGCGGCGGCGCGTTCGCGGCGGGCGCCGGCGGGCGCTTCAACTTGTTGATCCCCTTGATCACGACGAATATCGCCAACGCGATCACCACGAACTCGAAGATCGTCTGCAGAAACGCTCCATAGCGCAGCATCACGGGCTTGCCGGCGGCGTTCGTGGCGATCTGCACGGCGAGGTCGCTGAAGTTGACGCTGCCGAGGATCGGTGCGAACGCCGGCATGATCACATCCCCGACGAGCGAGGCGACGATCTTGCCGAAGGCTCCACCGATCACGACGCCGACCGCGAGGTCGATGACGCTGCCCTTCATCGCAAACTCTTTGAATTCAGAAGCAAAGCTCATGCGTCCTCCTATGCGGACTTCTTCTTGCGGGTACGCTTCTTCGGCTCCTCGGCGGGCGTCGCCTCGGGCTTGGCCCTGGGGGCCGCCTTGCTCCTGGCAGTCTTGGTCGCCGCCTTGGTCGTCGCCTTTTCGGCCTTGTCCTTCGCCCGCCGCGCCGGCTTCTTCTCTTCGCCGGTCGGCTTCTCCGCCGCCGCGGGCTGTGCGCCCTCGACCAGCTGCATCAGGGCCATGGGAGCGGCATCCCCGGGCCGGGGCACCATGCGCAGGATCCGCGTGTAGCCGCCCGGGCGCGTCCTGAAACGCGGGCCGAGATCGGCGAACAGCTTCTCGACCACCTCGACGTCGCGCAGCCGTGCGAAGGCGATGCGGCGGTTCGCCTCGCCGTCGCTCTTGGCGAGGGTGATCAGCGGCTCGACCACCCGCCGCAGCTCCTTCGCCTTCGGCAGCGTGGTGCGAATGGTCTCGTGGCGCAGCAGCGAGACCGACATGTTGCGCAACAGCGCATGCCGGTGCGCGCTGTTGCGCGACAGCTGCCGGCCGGAGAGATGGTGACGCATAGTTCCTCTTGTTGACTGGCGGAAACGCCCTTCGGGCCTTTCCGCGGGCCAGCCGGCCAGCGCTTACGCCCTCGCGGGCAAGAGGCGTGACTCTTGCCCGCGAACAGCGGGCCGGTTGTGACAATTAAATCAAATAATGTCGCGCGTTTCCTCGTGCTTGAGGCCCGCGGGCGGCCAGCCCTCGAGCCGCATGCCGAGCATGAGGCCATGGCTCTGCAGCACTTCCTTGATCTCGGTGAGCGACTTCTTGCCGAGGTTCGGGGTGCGCAGCAGCTCGACCTCGGTGCGCTGCACCAGGTCGCCGATGT
The DNA here is from genome assembly GCA_035702325.1 of Steroidobacteraceae bacterium. Classification (GTDB taxonomy): domain Bacteria; phylum Pseudomonadota; class Gammaproteobacteria; order Steroidobacterales; family Steroidobacteraceae; genus 13-2-20CM-66-19. Next base: position 9,364 of record DASSQU010000018.1, on the reverse strand, counting down.
AGTGGATGTTCTCGGCCTTGAGGCAGTTGGCGCTGCGCACGGTGAGCTCGAGCTCGTCCACCGGCCGCATCAGTATCGGATCGAACTGCATCTCCGAGACCTTGGTGGCCGCTTCCTCCTCGCCCTGCAGGTCGATGAACACCGACAGCTGGTCCTTGAGGATGGCGCCGGCGCGGCGGATCGCCTCCTCGGCGTCGATGGTGCCGTTGGTCTCGATGTCGATGACCAGCTTGTCGAGATCGGTGCGCTGCTCGACGCGCGCCGCATCCACCGAGTAGGTGACGCGCCGTACCGGCGAGAAGGAGGCATCGAGCTGCAGGCGGCCGATGGGGCGCGTCTGCTCCTCGAAGGCGACCCGCGATGCCGCCGGACGGTAGCCGCGGCCGCGCTCCACGCGCAGCGTCATCGCGAGCTCGCCCGCCTTGGTGAGGTTGGCGATCACGAGCTCCGGGTTCACCACTTCGATGTCGTGATCGGCCTGGATGTCCCCGGCGGTTACCGGCCCCGGGCCCTTCTTGTGCAGGCGCAACTCCGCGCTGTCGCGCGCGTGCATGCGCAGCGCCACCGATTTGAGGTTGAGCAGGATATCGACCACGTCCTCCTGCACTCCCTCGATGCTGGTGTACTCGTGGAGCACACCGTCGATCTCGACCTCGGTGATGGCGCTGCCCGGCATCGACGACAGCAGCACGCGGCGCAGCGCGTTGCCGAGCGTATGGCCGAAGCCACGCTCGAACGGCTCGATCACCACGCGCGCCTGGCGCGGGGCCACCGGCTGCACCTTCACCACTCGCGGCCTCAGGAACTCGCTCACGGAACCCTGCATTGCGGTCTCACCTTGCCGGCGGCTACGGCCGGCGCAAACGGAATTACTTCGAGTACAGCTCCACCACCAGATTCTCGTTGATGTCGGGCAACACGTCGTCGCGGCCCGGCGCCGACTTGAACACGCCGCGGAACTCCTTGTCGTTCACCTCGACCCACTCGGGCAGCCCCACCTGCTGCGCGACGTTGAGCGCGCTCTGGATGCGCAGCTGCTTGCGGGACTTCTCGCGCACCTGCACGATGTCCCCGGCCTTCACCTGGTAGGACGGGATGGTGACCGGCTTCTCGTTCACGTTGATCGACTTGTGGCTCACCAGCTGGCGCGCCTCGGCGCGCGTGGCCGCGAAGCCCATGCGGTACACCACGTTGTCGAGGCGGCACTCGAGCAGCCGCAGCAGCGTCTCGCCGGTGGCGCCGGTCTTGCGGGCCGCCGCCTTGTAGTAGTTGCTGAACTGCCGCTCGAGCACCCCGTACATGCGCCGCAGCTTCTGCTTCTCGCGCAGCTGCAGGCCATAGTCCGAGAGCCGCGTGCGGCGCTCGCTCTTCAGGCCGCCGGGCGGCACGGTGAACTTGCACTTGTTCTCGAGCGGTTTGACGCCGCTCTTCAGGAACAGGTCGGTGCCCTCGCGACGCGCGAGCTTGCACTTCGGTCCGGTGTAACGCGCCATTATCTTTCCTCTGGCTGAAAGGCGCCTGCGGCGCTTTCAGCGGACAAGCGCTGCCGGCTTCGTTCGAGGCGGGCGAAAGACGTGGCTTTCGCCCGCGGGCAAGGTGTTCGCGCAGTCGTCATTACACTCTCCGCTTCTTCGGCGGACGGCATCCGTTGTGCGGAATCGGCGTCACGTCCGAGATGCTGGTGATCTTGAGCCCACAGTTGTTGAGCGCGCGCACCGCCGATTCGCGCCCGGGACCGGGGCCGCCGACGCGTACCTCGACGTTCTTGACGCCGTGCTCCTGGGCGGCGACGCCGGCCTTCTCCGCCGCCACCTGCGCGGCGAACGGCGTCGATTTGCGCGAGCCGCGGAAGCCGCAACCGCCGGCGGTCGCCCACGAGAGCGTGTTCCCCTGGCGGTCGGTGATGGTGATGATGGTGTTGTTGAAGGAGGCATGCACGTGCGCGATCGCATCGAGCACGTTCTTGCGCGCCTTCTTGGGCTTCTTCGGCGTGGGCGCCGCCGCGGCCGCGGGTGCCGCGCCTGCCGCGGGAGCCGCCGGCGCCGCCGGCGCCGTCGGGGCGGCGCTACCCTGGGGTTTCTGCTCAGCCATGCCTCAGACCTTTCCGGCAGGCGCGTTCAGCTTCACCGCCTGCTTGCGCGGGCCCTTGCGGGTGCGCGCGTTGGTACGGGTGCGCTGGCCGCGCACCGGGAGTCCGCGCCGATGACGGATGCCGCGCCAGCTGCCGAGATCCATCAACCGCTTGATGTTCATCGACACCTCGCGCCGCAGGTCGCCCTCGACCGGGAATTTGGCGATCGCCGAGCGGATCGCGTTGATCTCCGCCTCGGTGAGATCCTTCACCTTGGTGGCGGGATTGACCCCCGCGGCCTCGCAGGCGCCGCGTGCGCGGGCCCGTCCCACGCCGTAGATGTGCGTGAGCCCGACCCACACGTGCTTGTTCATCGGGATGTTGATACCGGCTATGCGTGCCATGTGTCTCTCACCTCAACCCTGACGCTGCTTGTGGCGCGGGTCCGTACAGATGACGTACACCACGCGCCGGCGGCGCACGATCTTGCAGTTCTTGCAGATCTTCTTGACCGACGGACGTACTTTCATGCATCAACCACCCGGCCCACTGCGCCCGTAGCCGAGCAGGTTGGCCTTCTTGAGGAGCCCGGGGTAGTGGTGCGACATCATGTGCGCGTTGAGCTGCGCCATGAAGTCCATCACCACCACCACCACGATGAGGAGCGAGGTGCCGCCGAAGCGGAACGGCACGCCGTACCAGCCGGTGAGGATCTCCGGCACCAGGCACACCAGCGTCACGTAGAGCGCGCCCCACAGCGTGAGGCGCGTGAGCACCTGGTCGATATATTCGGCGGTCTGCTGTCCGGGGCGGATGCCGCGCACGAAGGCGCCTGACTTCTTCAGGTTGTCGGCCGTGTCGCGCGCGTTGAACACCAGCGCGGTGTAGAAGAAGCAGAAGAAGATGATCAGCACCGCGTAGATCACCAGGTGCAGCGGCTGCCCGTAGCCGAGCGCCGCAGCCACGTCCTGCATGGCGTTGCCGAACCAGCCCTGGGAGCTCGAGCCCGCGAAACTCGCCAGCGTCGCCGGGAACAGCAGCAGGCTGGAGGCGAAGATGGGCGGGATCACTCCCGACATGTTGATCTTGAACGGCAGGTGGCTCGACTGCCCCGCGTACATGCGCCGGCCGACCTGGCGCTTGGCGTAGTCGACCGGAATGCGCCGCTGGGCGCGCTCCATGAACACCACGAAGGCGGTGACCGCGAGCACCAGGATGATGAGCGCGAGCGCCACCGGCCCCTGCATTTCTCCGCTGCTGACCGCTTCCGCGGTGTTGCCCACCGCGCCGGGCAGCGCCGCCACGATCCCCGAGAGGATGATCATCGAGATGCCGTTGCCGATGCCGCGCTCGGTGATCTGCTCGCCGAGCCACATGAGGAACATGGTGCCGGTGGTCATGGTGATGGTGGCGGTCATCAGGAACGGCCAGCCGGTGATCACCGTCATGCCGCCCTTGGCGAGCGCCCCGGCGGCGGCGAAGGACTGGAACGCCGCGAGTATCACCGTGCCGTAGCGGGTGTACTCGGTGATCTTGCGCCGCCCCGATTCGCCTTCCTTGCGCAGCTCGATCAGCGTCGGCACCACCATCGACATCATCTGGATGATGATCGAGGCGGAGATGTAGGGCATCACGCCCATGGCGAAGATCGACAGGCGCGACAGCGCCCCGCCCGAGAACATGTTGACGATGCCGAGAATGGTGTTGGAGCGGTCGCCGAAGAAGCGCGCCACCTCAGCCGGATTCACCCCCGGTACCGGGATGAAGGTGCCGATGCGGTATACGACCAGCGCGCCGATCAGGAAGAAGATGCGGCTGCGGATCTCTCCGTAGCGCGCGGCTTCGCCGATCGCGGCGGCCGGATTGAGAGTGGTGTTGGCCATGCCCGCGCTTAAGCCTCGATGCTGCCGCCCGCGGCCTCGATCGCCGCGCGCGCCCCCCTGGTGACCGCCACCCCTTTGAGCCTGACTGCCCTGGTGAGCTGGCCGGCGAGCACGACCTTGGCGCGCTCGGTGCCCGGCGGCACGATGCCGGCCTTCTTGAGCGCCTCGAGATCGATCAGCGCGTCGGCGAGCCTGGCCAGAGCCGCGAGCCGCACCTCGGCGCGGCTCACCTTGATGCGCGAGCGGAAGCCGACCTTGGGCATGCGCCGCTGCAGCGGCATCTGGCCGCCCTCGAAGCCGACCTTGTGATAGCCGCCCTTGCGGGCGCGCTGCCCCTTGGTGCCGCGGCCGCAGGTCTTGCCCTGGCCGGCCGACGCGCCGCGCCCGACGCGCAGTCGCGGGCGGCGGGCACCGGGGGCGGGTTTGAGCGTGTTGAGTCGCATAGCCGTCAGACTTCCTTCTCCACCCGCAGCAGGTGCAGCGCGGTCTGGATCATGCCGCGGTTCTCGCGCGTGTCGGACACCGTGACGCTCTGGTGCCGGCGGCGCAGCCCGAGCCCGCGGGCCGAGGCGGCGATGTTCTTCAGCTGCCCGTTGAGGCTCTTCACCAGCGTCACTTTGAGTTTGTCGTTCGCCATGAGCGTCAGCCCGTGATCTCCTCGAGACTCTTGCCGCGCTTGGCCGCGATCTCCTCGGGGGAGCGGATCCTGGCGAGCGCGTTGATGGTCGCACGCACCACGTTGATCGGGTTACGCGAGCCGTAACTCTTGGCGAGCACGTTGCGCACGCCGGCGCACTCGAGCACCGCACGCATGCCGCCGCCGGCAATGACGCCGGTGCCGTCGGAGGCCGGCTGCATGTACACCCGCGTCGCCCCGTGCGCCCCGGTGATCGCGTAGTGCAGCGAGTCGTTGCGCAGTGCCACGTTCACCAGATTCTTGCGCGCCTGGGTCATGGCCTTGGAGATCGCCACCGGCACCTCGCGCGCCTTGCCGAAACCGTAGCCGACCCGCCCGGCGGTGTCGCCGACCACGGTGAGCGCGGTGAAGCCGAACTGCCGGCCGCCCTTGACGACCTTGGCGGTGCGATTGACCGCCACGAGCTTCTCGACGAACTCGTCGGCCGGCTGACCCTTTTCCGTTCTCGCCATATGTGTACTACCTGCTCAGAATTCAAGGCCCGCTTCGCGGGCGGCATCGGCGAGCGCCTTGACGCGCCCGTGGAACTGGAACCCGGCCCGGTCGAAGGCGACGCGCGCGACACCGGCCGCCTTGGCCTTCTCCGCGATCGCGCGCCCGACGGCCCTGGCGGCCTCGATGTTGCCCGTGCCCTTGAGGCCCTGGCGCACCGCTTCCTCGACCGTGGAGGCCGCCGCCAGCACCCTGGCTCCCGCCTCGGTGGTCACCTGCGCGTAGATGTGCCGCGGAGTGCGGTGCACGGTGAGCCGCGCGAGCCCGAGGCTGCGGATCCGCGCGCGGGTCTTGACCGCGCGGCGCAGCCGCCGTGCCTTCTTGGTGAGGATCATTTCTTCTTGCCCTCCTTGAGGGTGATCTGCTCGCCGGAGTAGCGCACCCCCTTGCCCTTGTAGGGCTCGGGCGGACGCACCGCGCGGATCTCCGCGGCCACCTGGCCGACCTTCTGCCGGTCGATGCCCTTCACCACGATCTCGGTCTGAGTCGGGGTCTCGATGGTGATGCCCTCGGGGACGGGGAAATTCACCGGGTGCGAGAAGCCGAGCGTGAGGTTGAGCGTCTTGCCCTGCACCTGGGCACGAAAGCCGACGCCCACCAGCTCGAGCTTCTTTTCGTAGCCGCGCGTCACTCCGCGCACCATGTTCGCGAGGTGCGCGCGGGTCGCCCCGGCAGAGGTGCGCGCCGTGTCCGGATCGGCGAAGCTCACCTGCAGCTTCTTTTCGGTCTGCGCCACCGACACGCCGCGCGCGAGCGGCAGGCTCAAGGAGCCCCTGGCGCCCTTGATGGTCACCGCCTCGGCGGCGATCGTTGCGGTCACGCCCTGCGGCAGCTCGACCGGTGCTTTGGCAATTCTCGACATGACGGCTCTCTCTGCGGCCTGCTCAGGCGACTATGCACAGGACTTCGCCGCCCTGCCCGATCGAGCGCGCCTGCCGGTCGGTCATCACCCCCTTGGGCGTGGAGACGATCACGGTTCCCATGCCTCCCAGCACCTTCGGCAGGTGGTCCTTGCCGCGGTAGATGCGCAGTCCCGGCCGGCTGACGCGCTCCAGGCGGTCGATCACCGGCCGGCCCTCGAAGTACTTCAGGCCGATAGTGAGGCGCGGCTTGCCGCCGTCGGCATCGAGGCGGAAGTCGGTGATGTAGCCCTCCGCCTTCAGCACCTTGACGATCGCGGTCTTCAGGCGCGAGGAGTCGATGTACACCTCGGCCTTGCCGGCACTCTGGCCATTGCGGATGCGCGTCAGGAGATCGGCAACAGGATCGGTCATGCTCATGCGGTGGCCCTCACCAGCTCGCCTTCGCCAGGCCCGGAATCTCGCCGCGCGCCGCGACCTCGCGGATCTTCACCCGCGACAGCCCGAACTTGCGGTACACGCCACGCGAGCGGCCGGTGATCGCGCAGCGGTTGCGCTGCCGGGCGGCGCTCGCATCGCGCGGCTGCGCCTGCAGCGCGGCGACCGCTGCGGCCCGCTCCTCGGGGGAAGACCTCGGGCTGCGGATCAGCTCCTTGAGCTTGGCGCGTCTGGCCGCGTACTTCTTCACGACACGTGCGCGACGCTTCTCGCGCTCGACCATGCTGGTCTTTGCCATAGAGTTAGGGGTTCCTGTCGGTCTTCCGGAACGGGAAGCTGAATGCCTCGAGCAACGCTCGGCCGTGACGGTCGTCGCGCGCCGTCGTGGTGATGGTGATGTCCATGCCCCGGACCTGGTCGATCTGGTCGTACTGGATCTCGGGGAAGATGATCTGCTCCTTGACGCCGAGCGAGAAGTTACCGCGGCCGTCGAAGGAGCGTGGCGACACGCCGCGGAAGTCGCGGATGCGCGGCATGGCGATGTTGATCAGGCGGTCGAGGAACTCGTACATGCGGGCGCCGCGCAGCGTCACCTTGGCGCCGACCGCCAGCCCGGCGCGGATCTTGAAGGCCGCGATCGCCTTGCGCGACTTGGTGACCAGCGGTTTCTGCCCGGTGATCTTGGTGAGATCGGCGACCGCCGCATCCATCACCTTCTTGTCGGCGACCGCCTCGCCGACGCCCATGTTGATCGTGATCTTGGTGATGCGCGGCACCTGCATCACGTTGTCGATCTTCAGCTCCGAGCGCAGGCGCGGAACGACCTGCTCGCGGTAGAACTCGCGCAGCCGGGGGGGGCCGGAGGGCGGCTGGGCGGCGGCGCGCGCGGCCGGCGCTTGCGGCTGCTGCGCGGTGCTCTTCTCGGCCTTCCTGTCGGCCTTCCTGTCGGCCTTGTCGCCCGGCTTGTGCTTGCCGGCCTCTTTGCCTGCAACCACTTCAGACATCGAGCATCTCCCCGCTGGACTTGAAGAACCGCACGCGCTTGCCGTCCTTGAGCGTCTTGATGCCTACGCGGTCGCCTTTCTTGGCGGCCGGGTTCCAGATCGCCACCTTGGAGCGTGCCAGCGGCATCTCCTTGTCCACGATACCGCCCTGGCGGTTCACCTGCGGATTCGGCTTCTGGTGCTTCTTCACCCGGTTGATTCCCTCGACCAGTACGCGCCCGTCGGACAGCACCTCGAGCACCGCGCCGCGCCGGCCCTTGTCGCGGCCCGACAGCACCACTACCTGATCGCCTTTGCGGACCTTGTTCATTCAAAGGACCTCGGGGGCGAGCGAAATGATCTTCATGAACTGCACGTTGCGCAGCTCGCGGGTCACAGGTCCGAAGATGCGTGTGCCGATCGGCTCCAGCTTGTTGGTAAGCAGCACCGCGGCGTTGCCGTCGAAGCGGATGAGCGAGCCGTCGGCGCGGCGCACCCCGTGCGTGGTGCGCACCACCACCGCGTCGTACACCTCGCCCTTCTTCACCTTGCCGCGCGGGATGGCGTCCTTGACGCTCACCTTGATGACGTCGCCCACGGTCGCGTAGCGGCGGCGCGTGCCGCCGAGCACCTTGATGCACATCAGGGTGCGCGCGCCGCTGTTGTCGGCGGCGTTGAGCATGGTGCGCAGCTGGATCATGACCGGGAACCCGCGGCTTTGCCGACCACCGCGAGCAGCCGCCACGCCTTGCGCCGCGACACCGGCCGGCAGGGGACGATGGTCACCAGGTCGCCTTCCTGCGAGACGCCGCTCTCGTCGTGCGCCAGCAGCTTGGTGGTGCGGCGGATGTACTTGCCGTAGGTCGGGTGCCTGACGAGACGCTCGATTTCCACCGCGATGGTCTTGTGCATCTTGTTGCTCACCACGCGCCCGGTCATGGTACGCACGCCGCGCTCGGCGGGCGCCGCTGCGGCTGCCGCCGGGGTGCTCTCGGCCGGCGCCGGGGCGCCCTCAGTCGCCGCCGGGGCGCTCTCGACCACCGCCGGGGCGCTCTCGACCGGCGCCGGCGCGGCTTCGGGCGGGCGCGCCTCGGCCGGCGGGTGCGCAGCCGGACGCCGGGCCGGGGCCTTCTTTGCCGGCGCCTTGTCGCGCTTCGCCGCCGGCCTGGCCGTAGTGCTGGTGCTCTTTCGCGGGCTCACTTGTTCTTACCTCCACCGCCTCCGGCGCGCGTCTCGCGCAGCACGGTCTTCAGGCGTGCGATGTTGCGCCGTACCTTGCCGAACTGGTCGGGCTTCGGTTGCTGCCCGGTGGCGCGCTGCATGCGCAGCGCAAACTGCTCCTTGCGCAGCTTGAGCAGCTCGTCGGCAAGCTCATCCTTCGACTTGGTGCGCAGCTCTTTGGCGTCCATCTAGCGAACCTGCCGTTTCACGAACGAGGTGGACACGGAAAGCTTCGAGCCTGCCAGCCGGAACGCCTCGCGGGCCGTCGGCTCGTCGACGCCCTCCATCTCGAACAGCACCTTGCCGGGCTGCACGCGGGCCACGTAGTACTCGACGTTGCCCTTGCCGCTGCCCATGCGAACCTCGAGCGGCTTCTTCGAGATCGGCACGTCCGGAAAGACGCGGATCCAGATCTGTCCGCCGCGCTTCACGTAGCGCGCCATGGCGCGCCGCGCGGCCTCGATCTCGCGCGCCGTCATGCGCGCGCGGCTGGTGGCCTTGAGGCCGAACTCGCCGAAAGACACGCTGGCGCCGCGCTGCGCGAAGCCGCCGTTGCGGCCCTTGAACTGCTTGCGGTACTTGGTGCGTTTGGGCTGCAGCATTGCGACTCCTTACGCCTGCGCCGGCGCTTCGGTCGGGGCAGCGGCCGGGGCCTGTTGCTGTTGTCCACCCGGGGCGGCTTCGCCTTCGGCGGCCTGCTTCTCGAGCTCGCCCTTGTC
>DASSQU010000017.1:0-3759 GCA_035702325.1 Steroidobacteraceae bacterium | reverse complement strand
AGGAGCGCCCCGACGATGCCCCCGATACAGTGCACGCCGAAGGCATCGAGCGAGTCGTCGTAACCGAGCGCGCGCTTCAGCGAAGTCGCGGAGAAGAAACAGATCACTCCCGCGGCGACCCCGATGATCACCGCGGGAGTGGGCATCACGAAGCCCGAAGCCGGCGTGATGGCCACGAGCCCGGCCACCGCGCCGGAAGCGATGCCGAGCACACTGGGCTTACCCTTGACGATCCATTCGGCGAACATCCAGCCGAGCGCCGCCGCGGCGGTGGCGATCTGCGTCACCGCCATCGCCATGCCCGCCCGGCCGTCCGCGGCCACGGCGGAGCCGGCGTTGAAGCCGAACCACCCGACCCACAGCAGCGAGGCGCCGATCACGGTGAGCACCAGGTTGTGCGGCGCCATGGGCTCGCGCGGATAGCCGACGCGCTTGCCGAGGGCGAGCGCACAGGCGAGTGCCGCGATTCCGGCGTTGATGTGCACCACCGTGCCGCCGGCGAAGTCGAGTACGCCCGCCGCCGCGCCCCACCCCGCCGGCTCCCACATCCAGTGCGCAATCGGGGCGTATACCACGATCGACCAGGCACCCATGAACCACAGCATCGCCGAGAACTTCATGCGCTCGGCAAAGGCGCCGCAGATGAGCGCCGGCGTGATGATCGCGAAGGTCAGCTGGAACATCGCGTACACGGTCTCGGGGATCGTGACGCCGAGGTGGCTCACCGACACCCGGCCGATGACCGCCGCGACCGCCGGCGCGTCCCGGGTCGCGGGCACCGCCGCCACATCCTTCACGTAGATCACGCCGTTCATGAACAGCCGGCCGAGGCCCCCGACGTAGGGCGTGCCCGGCGTGAATGCGAGGCTGTAGCCGATCACGTACCAGAGGATGGTCACGAGACAGGTGATGGCAAAGCTCTGCATCAGCGTCGCGAGGACGTTCTTCTTGCGGACCATGCCGCCGTAGAAGAGCGCCAGCCCCGGAATGGTCATCATCAGCACCAGCGCCATCGAGGCGAGCATCCACGCGGTATCGCCCGAGTTGATCTGGGAATTGAGGACGACCGAGGGCTCGGTCGCCGAGGGCGCGGGCGGCGCGGCGGCTGCCGCTGCGGGCGCCGCCGCGGCCGGCGGACTCGCGACCGGTGTGGCCGCCGGATTCGTGCCTTGCGCCCATGCGCCTTCGACGGCGAGCGCGAACAGCAGCATCAGCAGACGAGTCAGTTCCATGATCAGGTGACCTCCCGAAGGCCTCGTTCTAGAGTGCACTGGCGTCCCGCTCGCCGGTGCGGATGCGCACCGCCTGCAGGAGCTCGGTGACGAAGATTTTTCCGTCGCCGACCTTGCCGGTCTTGGCGGCCTGCATGATCGCCTCGACAACCTGCTCGACGACGGAGTCGATCACGGCGATCTCGATCCGCGTCTTGGGCACGAATTCGACCGCGTATTCCGCGCCCCGATAGATCTCGGTGTGACCCCGCTGCCGGCCGAAACCGCGCACCTCGCTCACGGTGATGCCCTGCACACCGACTTCCCCGAGCGCATTGCGCACTTCATCGAGCTTGAAGGGCTTGATGATGGCGGTGATCAGCTTCATGGGTGCCCGCTCCTCCGGCTGCTCTCACTCGTGCCTCTGACTGCGCTGCGAGCAAGCGCCGTGCCAGGGTTTGACGCCGATGCTCGATCAAAGTCTTAGGCGTAAAACCTCACGGGAATTGAGGGTGACGACGCACCATGCCGGTGCGTCGGCCGCCAGCGGTGCATTAATTGAAGGCAGGGTCGCCGCGGCTCGGCGCCGGCGACGGTCGCCCGGCGCTGCATCAGGTGATCCGCCGGGCTTGGGCCGACGCCGCCGGTCTTCGCGCGCTTCCCGCGGCTAATGTCCCGCACCGGGTCCGGGACCCGGTGAGGTGTTCGTGATATGCGCGGCCGGGCTCGCGCTGCGCGGCGCGCCGAGGAGGGACTCGAACTGACTCTCGGTCATGCAGGTCGGTGCCATGTGCGAGCCCGTGGGGGACGCCGTCGGACAGAAGATCGTGCGGTTACCGCTCGGGTTGCTGATCACTCTGTAGCCGGCCCTCTGGGCCGCAGCGATGTTGGCCGCATGTCGCTCGGGGCTTCGCGCCGGCCCCGCTGTCTGGGAGGCGCAACCCGGCAGGCCCGCCGCCAGGACGGCTGCACCGAGGGCGGCGCACGGGGCGGGTGCCCGGCGCACGAGTCGATCCGTCGCGAGCGGCTTCATGGCGATCCTCACTATACCCGAGAGCGCAGTAGGAACATCCGGCTCGGCCCTTAAGGCGGCGGGATCGGCGCCGCCCGCGCCGTGCGGGTTGCCGCAGAGCGACTGTCCGCTGCGGTCAAGCGACCTCCGGGATCCTCCGGCACGCGCTACACTGCGAGAGAGTCGCAGCTGGCCCGCAGAGGCGCGGCATCGGTGCTCCATGAAATTGCGCCATAAGATCCTGGGCGCCGTCGGCATCGTCGCGGCCGCGGGCCTCGTCTCGCTCGGCCTCCTCGTGAGCCACGACTCCCCCTGCGTCCCGGCGCCGCCGGTTCCCGCCGGCGCAACGCTCATGAAGGCAATCGTCAATCGCTGCTACGGGTCACCCGACATTCTCACCTACGAGAACATCGCCAGACCCGTTCCCGGCGACAACGAAATCCTGGTGAGAGTGCACGCGGCATCCGTCAATCCGCTCGACTGGCACTACATGGAAGGCACCCCGTACGTCCTGCGGCTGGAAGCGGGCCTCGGCAAGCCCGACAACCCGCGTCTGGGTGTCGACTTTGCAGGAACGGTCGAGGCGGTGGGCAGGAGCGTTACCCGCTTCAAGCCCGGTGACGAGGTCTTCGGCGGCAAGCGGGGCGCGTTTGCCGAGTATGTGCTCGTGCCTGCGGATCGGGCGATCGCGCTCAAGCCGCACAACGTGACCTTCGGGCAGGCGGCCGCCGTACCCATCGCGGGCATCACCGCGCTGCAGGCGCTGCGCGACAAGGGTCACGTTCAGGCGGGCCAGAAGGTTCTGATCAACGGCGCCTCGGGCGGTGTGGGCACGTTCGCCGTGCAGATCGCCAAGGCGCTCGGCGCCGAGGTGACCGGCGTCTGCAGTACCCGCAACGTCGATCTGGTGCACTCGATCGGCGCCGATCACGTCATCGACTACACCCGCGAGGACGTCACCACGGGCGCAGACCACTACGATGTGATCGTGGATAACGTTTCGACTCACTCGCTGCTCGGCTACAGGCGCATCCTCAGGCCGAACGGCATCTACGTCATGATCGGCTCAGCGACGACCGGCAACTGGCTCGGCTTCCTGGTGAAGCCGGTCGAAGGCATGGTGCTCTCATGGTTCGTGAGTCAGAAGTTCGGCATGATGCTCGCGGAGCTCGACCATCAGGATCTGGCCGAGCTCGGCACACTGATGGAATCGGGCAAGCTGATGCCGGTGATCGACCGGCAATACCCGCTGCGGGATGCGCCGGCGGCGCTGCGCTACGTCGAACAGGGGCACGCCCGAGGAAAGGTCGTGCTGACGGTGGACTCCTCCGTGGAAGCGCGTGCCAATCCCTGACGCCGACGGGAATTGCCCTACGCGCGGAATACCAAGGACCAGATCAGCGCACCGACCGCAGCGAGGACCGCCGAGACGCTCGAGGCGATCACTTCCGGTTTCGGTTTCCAGACCGCCGCCGCAGACGCTGTATTCAGCATACGGGCAATTTCGCCGAGCGTGACGCCCCGGGCGCCGCAACC
>DASSQU010000016.1:0-7279 GCA_035702325.1 Steroidobacteraceae bacterium | reverse complement strand
AGTGCGCACAGCGCTGACGCTACAGCCCAACGCACCCTGTCCATCGCCTGACGATCCCTCCGGGCCGTGCTGCCGCGGACCGTGCCGCCCGAGTATATGCGAGGAACAGCGCGCACCGGCCTCAGCCGTGGCGCGCGTCGGTGAGCAGCGGCGGCGGGCGCCTCTCGACCCAGCGCGTCGCGAGCTGGTACGCATGACCGAGCTGCAGCACGGCGAAGTCCGCGTGCCGGGGGCCGATGATCTGCAGCCCCATGGGGAGATTCTGTGGCCCGAATCCCGCCGGCACGCCGAGCACCGGTCCGGCGAGCAGGCTGGCGGGTACCACCACCTCCATCCACCGGTGATAGCTATCCATCGCCACCCCGTTGATGGCCCGCGGCCAGTGCAGCGCGGCGTCGAAGGGAAACAGCTGCGCGCTCGGCAGCAGCAGAAAATCGCAGCGCTCGAACAGGGCGCTGGCCGCGGCATACCAGCGGGAGCGCTCGAGCGAGGCGCGGTACACGTCGAGCGCCCCGAGCGCCAGTGCGCCCGCCACCTCCCACTGGGCTTCGGGCTTCATGCGCTCCCGCTTGAGCGGATCGCGGTAGAGCGGCTCGAGCTCGCCGCCGACCGCCCAGTGCCGCAGCTTCAGCCAGCAGTCCCACAATCTGTCGGGGGCGTACGGCAGGGCGACTTCCTCGACGCGGCAGCCGAGGGCCTCGAAGTCGCGGCAGGCCGTGCGGCACAGCTCGAGGACCCCGGGCTCGAAGGGCAGGTGGCCGGAGAGATTACCGAGCCAGCCGAGCCGCGCCCCGGCGAAACTGCGCTCGAGCGGCGCACGGAACGCCTGGCCGTCCTCGCCGATCGAGAACGGCACCCGCGGGTCCGGCCCGGCGATGACGCTCATCAGCAGGGCGACGTCGGTGACGCTGCGGCCGATCGCACCCCAGGCTCCGAGCTGGTCGAAAAACAGCTCCTCGCCCGCCATCGGCACGCGTCCGCAGGACGGCCGGAAGCCGAACACGTTGTTGTATGCGGCCGGGTTGCGCAGCGATCCCATCATGTCGCTGCCGTCGGCGACCGGCAGCATGTGCAGCGCGACCGCAACCGCGGCGCCGCCGCTGCTGCCCCCGGCGGTGCGCGCGGGGTCGTAGGCGTTCAGCGTGGTGCCGAACAGCGGGTTGTAGGTCTGCGAGCCGAGGCCGAGCTCGGCCGTGTTGCTCTTGCCGATGAGGAGCGCGCCGGCGCGGCGCAGCCGCTCGGCCAGGATCGAGTCGTGCTCCGGGACCGTATCGTACAGCGGCGAGCCGCGGGTGGTGCGGATCCCGGCGGTGCACGCCAGATCCTTGACCGCCTGGGGCATGCCGTGCAGTGGACCGAGATACTCGCCGCGCGCGAGCTGCTCGTCGCGGGCGCGTGCCTGCGCCAGCAGCCGCTCGGGTGGCTGCAGCGACACCAGGGCATTCACCGCCGGGTTGAGTGCGGCGATGTGATCGAGAAAGCTGCGCATCACCTCGGCGCACGACACCGTGCGCGCGCGGATGGCGCCGGCAAGGTCCGTGGCGCTCATGCCGAGCACTGGCGCAAGCTCGAACCCTGACATGACTCGCGACGATCCGTCCGGTCGGCGATGCTGTCAAGTGCAGCCGGCGCAGCGAGGTGTGAGCGGTGTTCCGCTGCCTTATAGTTCGCGCAGCCCCGACGATCCCCTGCTGCGAGGTGGCGGCCATGGTGAAGCGACTGGCGCATTGCGCGACCCGATCGGGCGGCGGGGACCGGCCGCGCGCGCGCCGCGCCGCGCGCATGCTCGGCTGCGTCGCGCTGCTCGCCGGCCTTGCGGGCTGCTCGCTGATCTCGCTGAAGAGCCCGGAGCGCCCGCTCTCGACCCGCGACCTCAACGCGCGCATTCTCACGCGGGAACTTTCCGCTCAGTTCATCGCCGCGGTCGGCCGCTGCGCGCAGGACATCGCCGCGAGCGAGCACGATGCGGCGGTGCTCGACAACTCGCTGCGCTGGGAGATTGCGGCGGTGGCGGAGAGCCGGCGCGCGGCAACGCGGGCGGCGCCGATGATGAGCCTGCTCGACACCTGGGCGCTCGCGGTGCAGATGCAGGCCTTCGCCGCGCCCGGGGGCCCGGGCGGGTCGCTGTTCGGCGCCCATCAGCAGCAGGTGCGCGCCCTTGCCGATCAGTTCGCGGCCGATGCCGGGGCGCTCGCACAGCGGCTGACCGGCAGTGGCGAGTTCGCCGACTACCAGCGCTTCGTCGGCGGGTACGCGCACGACCATCCGCTCCGGGACCTCGGGTTCGCGCGCGCTTCGGTGATCGAGTCGTGGAGCCGGGAGAAAGGGGCCGGGATCCGGTTGGTCGATACCCTCGGAACGATTCCACAGGCGATGGCCGATGCCAGCGAGCGGCTCGAGATCTACGGCGACACGGTGCCGGCACAGGCGGCGCGCCGCACGCAGCTCGCGCTGCGGGAGGCAGGCTATTCGGGGGAGGAGCTGCAGGCCTCGCTGCGGCGGCTGGACGAGCGGCTGGCGCAGCTATCGGCGGCGGCGCAATCGGCGCCGCAGGTGCTGCACGGTGCCGAGGAGCAGGTCCGCCAGAGCGTGCGCGAAGTGCTCGGGCAGCTCGAGCAGTCTTCCCGTGCTACTGCCCAGGCGCTGAGAAGCGAGCGCGTCGCCCTGTTCGCCGACCTGCAGGCCGAGCGCGTGGCGGTCGTCGCGGCGGTCGACGTGCAGCGCCGGGCGCTGAGCGCCGATGCCGCGCGCCTCGCCACCCAGGTGGTGAAGGAATCGGGCGAGCAGGCCCGGGCGCTGATCCGCGAAGCCCTGCTGCTGCTCGGCGCTCTCGCCGTGATCGTGCTCGCGCTGCCGTTTGCCGCCGGCTATCTCCTCGCGCGCGCCCGCTACGGGCGCGGGTCGGGGGCGTGAGCAGCGCCGCGTCAGCGCCGTCTCACCACCCGCGTCTTGAAGCCGCGCGGCTTGACCACCAGGACGTCGCAGCTGAGCTCGTCCAGTGCACGCTCGGCAGCGTTGCCGATGAACAGCCGCGCCAGCGCCGAGCGGGATACCGCGCCCATGACGACCAGCGCGGCCCGCGTCTGCCGCGCGGTCGCGTGCAGCTCGTCCACCACCTCTCCCATGCGAACGTGGCGCCGCGAAGGCGCGATACCGGCAGCCCCGGCCAGCTTGCCGATGACACGCTCGATCTGCCGGCCGTGCGCCTCTTCGGCTTCGGGCGGCACCGCTACCAGGGGCGCGGTGGCCACCGGCACCGGGAGCGCGGTCATGAGCGGCAGGTACGCGTGGAAGATGTGCAGCTTGCCGTGCAGCAGGCGGGCGAGCCAGGCGCCTTCGCGCAGCAGACGCGCGTCGAGGTCCGCGGGCCGCGCGTGGGCATGGAACGGATCTACGGCAGCGAGCACCGTCGGCCGCCGATACTGCCGGGGCGACTTCACCAGCAGCAGCGGCGCCGGACACTGCCGCATCAGCTCCCAGTCGGTGTTGGTCAGCAGCAGTCGCGCTCCCAGCCGGTGATGGCGGGTGGCGGCGACGACCAGGTCGGCGCGGATCGCGAGCGCCCGGCGCACCACGGCGTCGTGCGGCGGATAGTCCCAGTTGGCGGTACAGCGTACGGTGAGGCCGCGCAGCCAGGGGCTGCGCGCGAAGCGCTCCAGGCGCGCACGCTGCCTGGCCGCGCTTGCAATGCGGAAGCGCTCGATCGCCGCATCGGTCATGATCTGACCGCGGGCTGCGCCGGGGTCGGGTCCGACGATCGAGTGAAACAGCTCGATGGCCGCACCGCTCGCCCGCGCTACCGCCGCGGCCTTGCGCAGCTCGCTCCGCGGTGCGCGCCGCAGATCGCCGATCGCGACCAGAATGCTCCGCATGCGCGTGCTCATGTGGCAGTTCTCCGGGAGATCGCACTCAATAGATACGCACCGAGGGCTGCAGGTCGGCGTAGCGGACACCGCGCCGGGCGCGCGGTACCCGCGCCGCGGCCTTCGCGGGCTTGACGATCAGGAGGTCGCACGGCAGACGATCGAGCACCCGTTCCGCCGTGTTGCCGATCACCAGCCGTTTCAGGCCCGAGCGTGCGATCGCCCCCATGACCACCAGCGCGCTGCCGGTCCTCGCTGCGACCTGCTCGATCGCATCCGCCGGGTGACGCCCGACGAGATGGCGGCGCGCTCGCGGCACCCCGACCGTGCGCACCGCGCGCTCGAGCTTGCGCGCGGCGGCGCGGCTCGCCTCGGCCTGCAGCCGGCGTGCGTCCCGCCCGGACAGCACTCCCTGCGCGAAGGCAGCGACCGGCAGCGGCGCATAGGCGTGGACCGCATGCAGCGTGCCGCGCAGCGCCCCGGCGACCGCTGCTCCCATCTGCAGCACGGTCTGATCGAGCCGCACGGGCTTGGCGTAAGCATGATCCGGATCGACGGCGGCGAGCACGACCGGCCGGCGATAGGAGCCGGGGCGCTTGACGAGCAGCACCGGCCGCGGGCTGAGGCGCAGCAGCTCCCAATCCGTCAGATGCAGGAAACCGGCCGCCAGGTGCCGGCCGGCGTGACGCTCCGCGACGATCAGATCGGCCCCGAAGCGGGCTGCCTCGCGGATGATGGCCTCGTAAACCGGATAGTCCCAGGCGGCGCTCACCGTGACCCGGAGCCCGGCGCGCCGCAGGGGACGTGCGGTGGCTTCGAGGCGTGCCAGGCAGGCGCTGCGCGTGGTGCGCTCGATGTCCGCCATTGCGCTGCCGGGCTGCGCGACGCCGAGGTCGACATACGTTGGCGCCGAGATCGCCTGAAACAGCGCAAGCTCGGCGCCGAGGGCATGCGCGAGCTGCGCCGCTCGCATGACTGCGGGTGACTTGCCGGCACCCGGGTCCTTGATCGCCACCAGAATTCGGCGTATGCGGCGCATGCACTCAGCGCTGCACTTCGAGGTACGCGGCGACCGCCTCCATCTCCTGCAGCCGCAGGTTCTGCGCCACGCCGTGCATCACGGCGACGTTGCGCATGTTGCTCTGGAAGGAGGCGAGCTGCTTCAGCACGTACTGGGCGTGCTGACCGGCGAGCCGCGGGAAGTCCTGCAGCCCGTGGGCGTCCGGCCCGTGACAGGTGGCGCACGCCGGCACACCCTGCGATTCGATGCCGTGCTCGAAGATCTGCCGTCCACGCTCGATCTCCGGCGACTGGCCGCTCGCGCTCGGCTCGGCCTGCTGCGCGTGGTAATACTGCGTCAACGCCTCGATGCCCGCGTCGTCGAGCTCGCTCGCCATGCCCCACATGTAGCCGATGGCATCCGGATCACCGCGCGTCTGCGAGCGGAACGCCTTGAGCTGGGTGACCAGGTAGTTGGCGTTCTGCCCCGCGAGGCGCGGGAACTTCGGGTTGGTGCTGTTGCCATCGGCGCCGTGGCAGGTGCCGCACACGGTGATGGCGATCTTCTGCGCGTAGGCGCGGGCCGCGGCATCGGGCTCGTCGGCGCGTGCGGCGCTGCCGACGGCGCCGGCGACCGCGAGTACGGCAGCGGTCACCACCAGCGGCGCGCGTCCCCGGCACACCATCGGTCCACCGGATCGGCGGCTCTGTGCAACGATAGTCATGGTGTTCACCTCAGTATGCGAACCACAGCAGCAGATAGAACGCGTTGTTGTCGGAGGCATTGCGTCCGAATCCGTCATAATTGCTGCCGCCGCCGTTGAACTTGTTGTAGGCGGTGTACTGCGCGGAGACCTTCACGTTCAGCCAGGGCAGATAATTCACCTCCGCCATCCAGCCGCGCGTGTCGGGTGAGCCGTTGGCGCTGACGATCACACCGGCGTTGTTGCCGTTGGGTAGGGAAGCCACGGCTGGATAGAGCCCGGAATCGGCGCTGCCCGTGGTCGAGAAGTAGGCGAGCGTGCCGCCGATCTTGCGCCGGTAGTAATAGGTGGCCCACAGCCGCGTCGTCGACAGGTTGTCGCTCGGATTCGTGCCGCCAGCGAAGCTGGCATCGAGCGTCATCGATTCGTGGATGTGCGTTCCGGCCACGGTGAGCAGGTGCTCCTCCCCGGCGAACTGGTATTGCACGTCCTCGGCGACGTCGTTGAAGCGATTCAACGGCCCGCTGAGGGGAGCACCGGCGCCCGGAAACAGCCTGAATTCGGCGCCGTACATGCCCGCCTCGATGGAATGCCGGCCCCGGTTGTACTCGTATGCGACCCGCCAGTAGGGCGCGAGTCCCGACATGACGTTCGAGACGGATCCGTCGAGTGGGCCTGCGCCGCCGGTCAGCTCGTTGGTCGTGCCCTGCTTGGCGGAACGGTAGGCGCCGACTTCGGCGTACAGCGATTCGTTCCAGAAGAGATACCCGGTGAGTCCCGCGACATCCTGCGCGAAGGCGCCGTCGATCGCCGTGCCGGCGAGCGGCGATACCACCGCGTTGCTCGCGGCGAACGGGTAGCCCCACGCGGGAGTCGAGTTCCACAGGTCCTGGACCGTCGGATTATTGTTCAGCGACAATCCGTAAGTGAGTGGCTTGTTGTCCGGCAGCAGCGTGGTGTCCGCGAAGCGCAGATCGGTGTTGTCGATGCCGATGGTGCCGCTGTCGTTGGCATAGGTGAGCTGGAAGAAGGCGCCGAAGTTCGGCGCAATCTTGCCGGCGTAGAACAGGCTCAACTGCTGTGGGAAGCCGGCGGTGCCGTTCTGGGCGACGCCGGGGGCGCCGGCGGCCGAGAGGTCGGGCACCGAGGTCTTCATCTGGCTGTAGGAGACCTGCGCCATGATCGAGAGCGGGACGTTCTGTCCGAGCGACAGCAGCTCCTCTTTCTTGCCGGTGACGTCCCGCACCTGCTTCACATTGCTGAGGATGTAGCCGTTCGCCTTGAACACCCGCCCGAAGTGCGTGAGCTCGGGAAAGACCGTATGACAGGCCTCGCACGCCATGCCGGTCTGCCGGGCGAAGCTCGGCACCGCGATGGCCGGCGGCGTGACCGTGAGCGCGGCCGCTGCGAGGGCCGCCACGACCCGGAATCTGCGTGAGCCCGCGAATATCTTCTTGACTAACATGCGGAAGTCTCCCCACGACACGACGGGCGAAGGCCCGTGACGGCGGGCAGACTAAACGGGCGGGCGGGCACAGGACCATCTAGGATTGTACGTACCAGGATAGGTAGTTGCGCGCGCCGCCGCGCCGCGTCGATGCGCACATCTGCTGACGACACACGGCCGGTGCCTCGAGTTACGATCTGCGGCCGCTGCGCGCCCAGCCGGCCGCGCGACACCTCGGCATGAGCGGTCACAACCTCGAATACCTG
>DASSQU010000015.1:0-4690 GCA_035702325.1 Steroidobacteraceae bacterium | reverse complement strand
GATCGCCTGCATCGCCGCATCGTTCACGATCCGCACGGGCCTGCCGAAAGCGCTGGCGAAGTCGAAGCCCAGCCAGCCGCGGCCGAGGTTGTGCGGCTCGCCGCCGATGCGTCCGCGCACCACCAGCCCCGGGTAGCCGATCGAAACGGCATCGTAATGCAGGTCGTGGCCGCGGCGGAGGATCTCACCCACCATGCGCCGTGGCCCCATCTTCGGCCCCGACTCGAACTTCCCGATGTCTCCCCGGGCATCGACGCGGAACTTGATGTGCGTGCCGCCGACGTCGATGACGAGGATGCGGCGGGGCCGCCGCGGCCCCGGAGCGGTCCTTGTGGCTCGCATCAGACGATTCTCGCCGGAATCCGCCCCCTTGACCACCCGCGGAGCGCGTTGGCGCGAGTGCTGTAAACGCGCGGGCGGGTTGCGGCATCTGAATTCTGCGGCGGCAATTCGCCGCGGCGAACGGAAAGGGCCGGCTATGATTCGGCAGCACCCGCTGGTGGCGGCGGTGATCGCGCTCGCGCTCGGTTGGACGGGCGCGGCCGGCGCACACGGCGACGATATGTCCCGGGTCATGGGCTCGATCTCGGTCGGCGCCGGGGAGCACGCCGGCGACCTGTCGACCGTGAACGGCTCGATCCACGTCGGCGCGAACGCCGCCGTCGGCAGTGCGCATACCGTCAACGGCAGCATCGCCCTCGATCAGCACGCCACCGCCGCCTCCCTCACCACCGTCAACGGCTCGGTCAGGCTGGCGGACGCAGCGCGCGTCACCGGCAGCGCGCATACCGTCAACGGCTCGATGTCCCTCGCCGACGGCGCCGATATCGCCGCGCGGCTGAGCAACGTCAACGGCGCCATCCGACTCGCCGCCGCGCATGTCGGCGGCGACATCGAGACGGTGACCGGTGACGTCGGGATCGGCGCGAATGCGCGCGTCGACGGCGGCATCCACGTGCACCGGGAGTCGGGCTCGAGCGAGTACCGGTCCCGCGGTCTGCAGCGCATCGAGATCGGCCCGGGCGCGGTGGTGAAGGGGACGCTGCGTTTCGATCGTCCGGTGAAGCTCTACGTGAGCGACCGCGCGACGATCGGGCAGGTCGAAGGCGCGACGCCCATCCGCTTCCCGGGCGATCATCCGCCGGGCGATCAGCCGCAGTGACCGGCCGAAGAAAAATTGAGGGGCGGCCGCACCTACGCGACCGCCCCTCCGTGCGCACGAGGCTCAGTGCGATGCGCTGACGCTGGTCGTCGCGGCGGCGTTGCCGTTCGCGTCGGCAGACATGCCGCCCGGCTGGGCCGCAGCGCTGGCGCTGCCATCGAACGACCCGCCGGCCGTCGCACGAGGCTGCGGTCGCGACTCGGTGCGGCTCGGCGGCGCCGAACGGCCGCCCGGGGTACCGCGACCCGACTCGCTGCCGCGCCCTGACGGGGTGTCGTGGGCCGGCGGCGTGCTGCGCGGCGTCTCGCTCGCGGTGGAGCCCGCGCCGCTCGCCGACAGCGCGCCGTTCAGCGCGCCGCCCGCGCTCGACCCGTCCGGGCCGATCGAGCCCTGCCCGGCTCCGCTCAGCGCACCGGCCGCGTTCGCATCGGGCGCGGAGGCAGCGGCCATGGCGGCGCCGTTTCCGGCGACCTGGGCGCCCGCCTGCGCGGCGCCATTGGCGGTCTGCGCGGCCCTGGCGGCGGCACCCTCGGCACGATCCCTGGTGTTGGCCGCCGTCCGGTGCACGCGGTCACGGGCACGGTCGAGGCGCTGCGGGGCATCGAACTGCCCATTGACGCCACCACCGAAGCTTCCGCCCGCGGTGCCGTTCAGC
The DNA here is from genome assembly GCA_035702325.1 of Steroidobacteraceae bacterium. Taxonomy (GTDB): domain Bacteria; phylum Pseudomonadota; class Gammaproteobacteria; order Steroidobacterales; family Steroidobacteraceae; genus 13-2-20CM-66-19. The sequence goes on along the minus strand of DASSQU010000015.1, from coordinate 2,873 downwards.
GCGCCACCCATGCCCCCGCCCAGCGTCCCGCCGAGCGCCCCGCCGACCCCGCCGCGCGCTCCGCCGCCGAGGATCTGGGCGTGGACCGGGCCCGTCGCAAGACAGGCGGCGATCACGGCGCTCGCGAAAAGATGATAGGTCCTCATGGTCGTCTCCTCTCGAGGCCGCGGCCGATCCGCGACCTTTCGCTGAGTACGACGACCGGCGGGGGCGGATTCTTCCCGCGCGGCGATCCGTTGCGGCCGTTTGACTTAACGTGCGCCCGCGCGAACGAGCGCGGTCGGCGGGCCGAGGTCCGCGCCCACGAGCCCATAGCCGTAGGCCGGATCGAGACCAGGCGCTCCCGGATGGATCGCCTGGCCCTCGAGGGCGGCGAGCGCGGCGGCGGCGTCCTCGCCGGGCGCGCGCAGGCGCAGCGCGAGGAGCCCTGCAACGATAGGCGAGGCGAACGAGGTGCCGCGCACCAGGGCGTAGCCCCGCGGCAGCCGCGCGGCCGCCATGTCGGCACCGGGCGCCGCCAGCTTCACCTGCGGTCCGCGCTCGGCCTCCGGCAGCACCCGCCGCCGCGCGTCGACTGCGGTGACTCCCACGACTCCCGGCCACGCCGCCGGATACAGCGGCGGGGCGGCCGGACCGTCGTTGCCGACCGCCGCGACCACCAGATACCCGCGTGCGATCACGCTCGCGACGATCGCCTCGAGCATCCGGTCAGGCGGACCGACGAGGCTCACGTTGATCACCGGTACGCGCTCGCCGACCAGCCACGCAAAGGCGTCGGCGACGGTGTCGACCGCGCCGCCCGTTGCGAGCCCGCAAAAGACGTCCGCGGCGTAGAGCTCGGCACCGGGTGCGGCGCCGCGAAAGGCGCCCGCTCTTCCGACGAGGAGCGAAGCCACCGCCGTACCGTGGTGCTCAGGGACCGGCGTCCCCGCACAACCGTGCCGATGGATCGCGACCCCGCGGAAGACCTCGTGACCGGCATCGACGCCACTGTCGATGAGGCCCACGCGGGCAGAGGCCGCGCCCGCAGGCGCCGTGCCCGGCGCGGGGCTCGGCGGGGCGGCGCCGCCGGCTGCGGGCGGCGCCTCGGCCGCCGTCGCGAGCCCGGGCCCCCCGCTCTCGAGATAGATATGGTTGAAGTCGTAAGTGCCCGCCGGATCGAGCGCGCGGATGCGCTCGAGGCCACGCGCGGTGGCCCCCGCCGCGTGCAGCACGACGAGGCGGGTGCCGAGCGTCTCGAAGGCGCGCTCGCGCACGATGGCAAAGCCGGCGGCCTCGGCCGCCGCGAGCGCGGCGGCGGTGGGCGCGAGGGCGATCACCTCGCCACGGACGATGGGCTCCCCGCTCGGGTCGGCCTCGATCACGTCGCGATGCCGGCGCAGCAGCTCGCGGACGCGAAGCTGCCGCAGCTCGCGCAGGCTCCGCGCATCGAGCTCGCCGAGCGCTGCGGCCGCAGCGCCGCTCTCGGGCGACAGTCCCTCCGTCGGCAGTCCCGGCACGGGCAGCGCGGGCACGGCGGGCAGGCGCACCGCCGGCAACCCCACCTGCCCGGCTGCGGTGGACGCGACGGCGAGCAGCGCTGTCAGGAGTATGGCGCGCATGCGGGCACCATAAGTGAATGTGGCTGGGCGGGGAAGAAATGGAAGAAAATGACCGCCATGATCGTCCTGCCGGTATAGCGTGCCCGCGCCCGCCGACGGCCTGCGCGAGGAGCTCGTCACGCTGCTGCCGCGGCTGCGCCGCTTTGCACGCGCGCTCGCCGGCAACAGCCACGATGCCGACGACCTGGTGCAGACCGCCGTCGAGCGCGCCCTCGCCCACGCCGCGCAGCGGCGGCCGGAGGCGCAGCTCGCGGGCTGGATGTTCGGCATCCTGCGCAATGCGTGGATCGACGAGCTGCGCGCGCGCGGGCGGCGGGCGCGGCTGTTCGCCCCCGGGGAGTCCGCCGAGGGCGTCGCGGACGCCGCCAGCGGGGGACAGGCGGAGCTGCTGGCCGTGCAGGATGCGCTGGCGCGGCTGCCGGAAGAGCAGCGCCTGGCGGTGGCGCTGGTGCTGATCGAGGGACTCTCCTACAAGGAGGCGGCGTACGTGATGGAGGTGCCGATCGGAACGCTCACCAGCCGCCTGGCACGCGGCCGCGAGGCGCTGCAGGCGATGCTCGGTGAGCCCGCGGAGGGAAGGTAGGGCAATGAGCTTCAGCGACGAGACCCTGATGGCCTACGCCGACGACGAGCTCGACGGGGCGACGCGCGCGGCGGTGGAAGCGGCCATCGCGAGCGACCCCGGGCTCGCGCAGCGCATCGCCCGGCAGCGGGCGTTGCGCGAGCGGTTGCGCCACGCCTTCGATCCGGTGCTCGCCGAGCCGGTGCCCGAGCGGCTGCTCGCGGGCGCGCGGGCCGCCCCCGCCGTATTGCCCGCCGGCCGGGTCGTGCGGCTCGAGCGGCGCGCGATGCCGCGCTGGTCCTGGCCGCAATGGGGTGCGATCGCTGCGAGCCTGGGCGTCGGCGTCGTGCTCGGTGCGCTGCTGCTGTCTGCGCCTGCCGGCGCGCCGCTTCTCGTGTCGCATGACGGACGGCTCGAGGCGGGCGGGCTGCTCGCGCGCGCCCTCCAGGAGCAGCTCGCCAGCGCGCAGCCGGCAGCGGCGCCGGTCGAGATCGGCGTCAGTTTCCGCGCGCACGGCGGCGAGTACTGCCGCAGCTTCGTCGTGCCGGGCCGCAGCCCGCTCGCCGGCCTCGCCTGCCACGATCCGGCGGCCTGGCGGGTGGTAGCGCTGGCGCAGAGCGAAGCGGCGCCGGTCGCGGGAGGCGGCGCGTACCGCGCTGCCGCCTCGGCGCTGCCGCCGGACGTGGCGCGCACGCTCGATGCACTGATCG
>DASSQU010000014.1:0-3951 GCA_035702325.1 Steroidobacteraceae bacterium | reverse complement strand
GTTCGGCAGCGTGCGGATGATGAGCGCACGGGCGCGGAACGGCAGCTCGCGCGGCCAGCGCGCGCGGAGGGCGCGCGCCGTGACCAGCAGGTCCCCGCTGCCGGGCGCCGGGTCGCTGCCCTCGCCGCTCGCTGCGGCCGGCTCGGGAGCGACGCTGAGCAGCAGCGCCGGCAGCGGCCCGGCGGGGGCGACGCGCCAGGCGTCGAGCCGCTCGCGCGTCAGATGACCGACACACTCGGTGTGCGTGCCGTTGCAGTGGGGGATCAGGCTGAGGATCTGGCAGTTGCAGCTCGCCCCGTGTTCCACCGAGCCGGCAAAGTCCGGCGCGGTGAACGGCCGGGCGCTCGCCCGCGGTGCGCCGAAATGGCGCACCTGGGGTCCGGCGAAATCCACCTCCACGGCGAGGCTCACCGGCCGCGAGAGATCGACGGTCACCTCGCGGTCGCCGAGCGCTATCCGGGCCTGCACGTCAAGGCCGCTCCAGCACCGTGCCGCAGTGCTTGCAGGTGCGCCGCTCGCGGTCCGAGTAGAAGCGCTCGAACACCGGCGGGAACTGCTTCTCGATGTCGGTGAGCTCGAAGAACTCCTCGTACAGCCGCTGGCCGCAGCGCTGACAGTACCACTGGAAGCCGTCCAACTCCCCCGGCCGCCGCGCGCGCTCGATCACCAGGCCGACGGTGTGGGCGGGCCGCTGCGGCGAGTGCGGCATGTTGGGCGGGATCAGCAGCACCTCGCCGGCGCGGATCGGCACGTCGACCGCGCGCCCGTCCTGCATGGTCTTCAGCACCATGTCGCCCTCGAGCTGGTAGAAGAACTCCTGGCCCGGATCGACGTGGTAGTCCTGGCGCGCGTTGGGACCGCCGACCACCATGATGATGAAATCGCCGTCGCGGAACACGCGCTTGTTGCCGACCGGCGGCTTGAGTTGCGCCCGGTTGGCGTCGATCCACTGGCGGAAATCGAATGCCTGCAGGGACGGCATGTGTCCTCCACCTGTTTTCGCGTATGGTACGCGCTGCGACGCAGCGAGGAGAATCCCATGCCCGGCACGCAGGCAACCGGTACCGCAGCGCGCCTTGCGGCGCTCGTGTGGCTGCTCGCGGCCGGCGGCTGCAGCCACCTGCCGCACCTGCCGCATTTCTCGCCGCACTGGCCGTGGCGCCACCCGCCCGCGGCCCCGCCGGCCCCGGTGCACGAGCTCGACGTGAGCGGCACCGGCTCGGGAAGCCTGGCGCAGTACTGGAAGCGCAACACCCTGGTGGTCGATCTGAGCGGCGCGCCCGCCTCGGGCCAGGTGGTGCTCAAGCCGGTGGCGGGCACGGCCTGGCCTGTGCGGCTCGCGTTCCGGGTCGTGCCGGGACGCTTCGGAGTGCTGGAAGTGCGCGGCGCCGAACGCGTGACGCTGCCGATCACTGCTGCGGGCCACGCGCCCCTCGATCTCGAGCTCGCGCCCGACATCTACCGGGCCGACACCCGCGACATCGCCGTGACCTGGGGCCCGGCCGAGGCTCCGGCCGCCGATCAGCCGCCGGGCCGCTGATAGCCGCGGCAGGGCACGCTGAGTGGTCCCCGCCCGCCGTCCAGGTCGAAGGCGGTGAGCGCGCCGCCCCACACGCACCCGGTGTCGAGGCCGACGACGCCGTCGCGCAGCACCAGTCCCAGCGCCGACCAGTGACCGAAGACGATGCGCGTCCCGCGGCTGGCGCGCGCCTCGAGCTCGAACCAGGGCCGCAGCTGCGCGGGCGGGGGCGGCGGCTCGCCCTTGACGGCGAGATCCACCCGCCCGTCGGCGGTGCACACCCGCAGGCGCGTCAGCACGTTGATCACGAAGCGCAGCCGCTCGGCCCCCGCGAGCGCGGGATGCCAGCGGTCGGGCTCGTTGCCGTACATGCGCTCGAGGAGCGGGCGCGGCTCGCGGCGCAACGCCGTCTCGACCTCGCGCGCGAGGCCGAGCGCGTCGGTCACGCTCCACTGCGGCACCAGCCCCGCGTGCACCAGCAGATCGCCGTGCTCGTGATGCGCCAGTGGCCGGGTGATGAGCCACTCGAGCAGGCTGCTGCGGTCCGGCGCGGCGAGCACCTCGTCGAGCGTGTCACTGGCGCGTTTGCCGTGGCCGCCGTGAGTGAGCGCGAGCAGGTGCAGGTCGTGGTTGCCGAGCACCACCACGGCTGCGTCGCCGAGCGCGCGCACCAGGCGCAGCGTCGCGAGCGAGCCGGGGCCGCGGTTGACGAGATCGCCGACGAACCAGAGCCGGTCGCGGTCGGGCGAGAACCTCAGCTGCGCGAGCAGCTCGCGCAGTTCCCGGTCACAGCCCTGCACGTCGCCGATCGCATAGCGCGTCACTGCAGGATGCCCGGCATGGCGAGCCGGAAAGGTCGTATCGGTGCGTCGAAGTGCGCGCCGTCGTCGGCGAGCATCTGGTAGCTGCCCTGCATGGCTCCGACCGGGGTCTCGAGCACCGCGCCGCTCGAGTAACGGAATCCCTGGCCGGGCTTGAGGTAGGGCTGCTCGCCCACCACGCCGTCGCCGCGCACCTCCTCCACCTTGCCGTTGGCGTCGGTGATGACCCAGTGCCGGGTGAGCAGCCGCGCCGGCACCTGGCCCTCGTTGCGGATCGTGATCGTGTAGGCGAACACGAAGCGGCGCTCGCGCGGGTCGGACTGCTCGTCGAGATAGCTGGTCTCGACGTCGACCCGGATCTTGTGATCGGCGATCGTCATGGGGGGATTCTAGCCTCAGCCGCGGCCGACGCGCATCGCGAGCACGTCGCAGGGGGCGGCGTGCAGCACCGTGTCCTCGGTGAGATTTACCAGAATCGACAGTCCGTGACGCTCGCGGCTGCCGAGCACGATGAGGTCGGCGTGCCGCTCGCGCGCCACGCGCACGATTTCCGATGTGACCTTGCCGCTCTCGACCCGGCAGGGCGCCGCGGCGAGTCCCAACTCGGCGGCGAGTGCGCCGAGGCGTTGCCGCGCGCGCTCGAGCAGCTCCTCCTCGATCTGCACCGAGGGCATGAGGGTCTCGCCCATGGGCTCGACCGGCACGAACTCGACCACGTGCAGCAGCTCGATCTCGGCGCCGAGCGCCGCGGCGAGCGCCTGCGCGCGCCGCCCGAGGACCGGGCTGTCCTCGGTCAGATCCACGACCAGCAGGATGCGACGGTAAACCGCCATAAGAGTCTCCCCTGCAGCGCGCCGCAGACCGAAGCCTAGCCTCAGATGCCGGCGCGGTCGAGAGTCTGCGCCAGGGTATTGAACTGCTGCGCAGTGAGCTCCCCGGGCCGGGCACCGGGATCGAGGCCGCAGGCGGCGATCTGCCCGCGGCCGAGCAGCGGGGCGAGCGCATTGCGCAGGGTCTTGCGGCGGTGCGCGAAGGCCGCCCGCACGACCGCCGCGTAGTGCGGGCTCACGGCGAAGAGTGGCGGCTCGCGCACCGTGAGGCGCACCACCGCCGACCACACCCGGGGCGCAGGCTGGAAGGCGCCGGGTCCCAGGTCGAACAGCCGCTCGCTGCTCATCCACGGGGCGAGCATCACGCCGAGACGCCCGTAGCCGCGCTCGCCGGGCCGGGCGGCGAGGCGCACGACCACCTCCCGCTGCAGCATGACGTGCAGGTCGACGATGGCGTCCGCCTGGGCGAGCAGCCGGAACAGCAGCGGAGTCGAGATGTTGTAGGGCAGATTGCCGACGATGCGCAGCCGGCCGCCGCGCAGCAGCGCCAGGCCGCGGTAGTCGAACTCGAGCGCATCGCCGACGTGCAGCGCCCGCCGCGTGGAGCCGGCGAAGGCGCCGACGAGCCCGGCGGCGAGATCGCGGTCGATCTCGACGGCATCCAGCGTGCAGTCCGCGTAGCCGAGCAGCCGCTCGGTGAGCGCGCCGCGCCCCGGGCCGATCTCCACCAGGTGATCGCCCGGGCGGGGCGCGAGCGCGCGCACGATACGCGCGATCGCCG
>DASSQU010000013.1:0-4556 GCA_035702325.1 Steroidobacteraceae bacterium | reverse complement strand
GTTGCCGAGCAGCGTGGTGATGTCGCGGAAGGTGACGCCGGCCTTCGGGTAATCGGCGATGGTGCGGATCGTCGCGGCGATCTCGGCGGGCGTCAGCAGCTCCATGACGGCACTCTACACCGGGCGGCGCCACACCAGCGTCTGGTTGTTGGCCGGCATCGGATGATCGGCGGCGAGCTCGAGTCCGGCGGCGCGCGCCAGCGGCTCGAGCGCCACGACGTCGCGCAGGCCGCTCGCCGGGTCACGGCGGCGCAGGTAGCGGTCGAATTCGCGGTTGCTGTCGCTGGTGTAGCGGCCGCCGTAGCGGAACGGTCCGTAGACGCACAGCGTCCCCGGCGAGGCGAGCACGCCCCCGGCCCCACGGAAGAAGTCCTCGACCGCCTCCCACGCCATGATGTGCAGCGTATTGGCGCTGAACACCGCGTCGACCGGCGCCACCGGCCAGGGAAGCCGTTGCACGTCGAGCTCGATCGGCGGGCGCAGGTTCGCGCTTCCCTCGAGGCGCACCCGCTCGGCGAGCGCAGCGAGCCCGGCGCCCAGCTCGCTCGGCTGCCAGCTCAGGTGCGGCAGATGGGCGGCGAAATGCACGGCGTGCTGACCCGTGCCGCTGCCGATCTCGAGCACCGTGCGGCTGCGGGGGAGCTCCGCGCGCAGCACCGCCAGGATCGGTTCGCGGTTGCGTTCGCAGGCCGCCGAGTGCCTCAGCATCGGGCGAGTCTGCGACAATGCGCGCATGCAAGCCATCGACGTACTCATGACGCGCCGCTCGGCCAGCGCGCTCACCGAACCGGCACCCGACGAGGGGGCCCTGCAGCTCATCTTCGCCAGCGCAGTCCGCGCGCCCGACCACGGGCGGCTGCGCCCGTGGCGCTTCATCGTGGTGCGCGGCGCCGGAAGGGCGCGCTTCGGCGAGCTGCTGGCCGACTGTCTGCGGCGCACCCAGCCGGCGGCCAGCCCGCAGGCGCTCGCGCGCGAGCGCGACAAGGCCTTGCGCGCTCCGCTCATCGTCGTGGTGGCGGCGCATTGCAATCCGGCGGTGGTGAAGGTTCCCCCGCTCGAGCAGGCGCTGTCGGCGGGTGCGGCGGCCGCGAACATCATGCTCGCGAGCGTCGCGCTCGGCTTCAACGCGATGTGGAAGACCGGCGGCGCGGCCTACGATGAGACCGTGAAGCGGGCGCTCGGCCTCGACCCGGCCGATGCCATCGTCGGCTTCCTGTACCTCGGCACCGAGGCGGCGCGCGCGGCGACCCCGCTGCGCGGCGAGTGGCGCGATCTGGTGCGCGAGTGGCCCGCAGGCGGGCAGGCCGGCGCGCCGTAGCCAGCGGCGCCGCAGGGATCCCCTCAGGGCTTCACCACCGCGAGCACGACGATCGCGACCAGCAGCAGTCCCGGCACCTCGTTGAACAGCCGGTACCAGCGCTGCGAGTGACGGCTGGTCCCGGCGCGCAAATCGCCCATCAGCCGCGCACACCAGGCGTGGTAGCCGATGAGCAGCGCCACCAGCACCAGCTTCGCGCGCAGCCAGCCCATGGCGAGATAGGCGGGTGCGGCCGCGAGCATCGCCACGCCGAGCAGCAGCGCGAGCGCCGCGCCGATCGTCATGATGGCGAACAGGCGCCGCTCCATCACCACGAAGCGCGCCACGCCCTCCGGCTCGCGGGTGGCGGCGTGATACACGAACAGCCGCGGCAGGTAGAACAGGCCGGCGAACCAGGTGACCACGAACACAACGTGGAAGGCTTTGAGCCACAGCATCGCTGAGAGTTACCGCGCGTCCGGTGGCGGCGATTGTAACGGTGGCGGCGCGATCAGGCGAACCCGCGGCGCTGTGCTCTGGTAGCATCTGGCGCTTCCTGAAAACCGCCCGCGGCATCTTATGTCCGACACACCGGCTCCGTTTCCCAGCAACATCGAGATCGCGCAGCGCGCGCGCATGCGTCCCATCGAGGAGCTGGCGCGCGAGCGGCTCGGCATCCCGGCGGCGAGCCTCGAGCCCTACGGCCACTACAAGGCGAAGGTGTCGCTCGATTACCTGGCGCAGCTCGACGCACGCCCCGACGGCAAGCTGGTGCTGGTGACCGCGATTTCCCCCACGCCGGCGGGGGAGGGCAAGACCACCACCACGGTGGGTCTGGGCGATGCGCTGAATCAGCTCGGCAAGAAAGCCATCATGTGCCTGCGCGAGCCGGCGCTCGGACCGGTGTTCGGCATGAAGGGGGGAGCGGCGGGCGGCGGTTACTCGCAGGTGGTGCCCATGGAGGACATCAACCTGCACTTCACCGGCGACTTCGCCGCCGTCGCGCTCGCCAACAACCTGCTCGCCGCGCTCATCGACAACCACATCTACCAGGGCAACCAGCTCGGTTTCGACGTGCGGCGGATCGCCTGGCGGCGGGTGGTCGACGTGAACGATCGCGCGCTGCGGCAGATCGTCATCGGACTCGGCGGCAGCGCCAACGGCGTGCCCCGCGAGGACGGCTTCGACATCGTGGTGGCGTCCGAGGTCATGGCGATCCTGTGCCTGGCCGGGTCGCTGCGCGACCTGAAGGAGCGCCTCGGCCGCATCGTGGTCGGCTACCGTGCCGACCAGCAGCCGGTCCTGGCACGCGACCTCAAGGCGCACGGCGCCATGACCGCGCTGCTCAGGGGCGCGCTGGCGCCGAATCTGGTGCAGACGCTGGAGAACAACCCGGCCTTCATCCACGGCGGCCCGTTCGCCAACATCGCCCACGGCTGCAACTCGGTGATCGCGACCCGCGCGGCGCTCAAGCTTGCCGACTACGTGGTCACCGAAGCGGGCTTCGGCGCGGATCTCGGCGCGGAGAAATTCATCGACATCAAGTGCCGCAAGGCCGGGCTCAGGCCCGCCGCCACGGTGATCGTCGCCACGGTGCGGGCGCTCAAGTACCACGGCGGCATCGAGATGGCCGATCTCAGGACCGAGAATCTCGCCGCGCTCGAGCGCGGCGTGGTGAACCTCGAGCGCCACATCGACAACGTGCGCGAGTGCTACGGCCTGCCGTGCGTGGTGGCCATCAACCGCCGCGCCGAGGATACCGCGGGCGAGATCCAGCTGCTCGTCGAGCGCATCGCCCGGCAGGGCGTGCGGGTGATCCCCGCGACCCACTTCGCCGAGGGCGGGCGCGGCGCGCTCGAGCTGGCCCGCGAGGTGGTGCGCCTGTGCGGGCAACCGGGCGGCTTCCGCTTCGTGTACGAGGAAGGCGCGACGCTCTGGGACAAGATGAAAGCGATCGCCACGCGCATCTACCGCGCGAGCGACATCAGCGCCGACGCCAGGGTACGCGCGCAGATCGAGCGGCTGCAGGAGGGCGGCTACGGCCACTACCCGGTGTGTGTCGCGAAGACCCAGTACTCCTTCTCCACCGACCCGAAGCTGCGCGGCGCGCCGGCGCAGCACGTGGTCAACATCCGCGAGGTGCGCCTCGCCGCCGGCGCGGAATTCATCGTCATGATCTGCGGCGACATCATGACCATGCCGGGACTGCCGAAGGTGCCGGCTGCCAACAACATCGACGTGGACGACAGCGGCCGCATCACCGGGCTGTTCTGACGGACTGCCGCCGTGCCCTTCTGCGAGGCCGATCCCTGGCGGGCGCAGTACTTCGCCGCCGTCGACTGCCCGCCGCAGGTGCGCATCCCGACCGAGGATGCGGACGCCTACCAGTGGAATCCGGCGCACCGCTGGGTGTATGACAAGCTGGCCGTGGCCCGCTCGCAGGGCATCGCCTGCGGCCCGCACGGGGTGCCGCCGCCGGCCTTCCCGGTGTTCAGCAAGCCGATCGTCAACCTGCACGGCATGGGTGTCGGCAGCCGGGTGCTGGCCGATTTCGCCGACTACGAGCGGCACCATACCCCCGGGCACTTCTGGATGACGCTGCTCGAGGGCGAGCACGTGAGCAGCGACGTGGTCGTCGAGGAGGGGCGGGCGGTGTGGTTCCGTCACTGTCTCGGCACCCCGGGCGCCGGCGGCACTTTCGATTACTGGACCATCGAGGCGGCGAGCCGCCCGCAGCTCGAGGACTACCTGGCGGCCTGGGTCGCGCGCCACCTCGGCGGCTACACCGGCATGCTCAACGCCGAGACTATCGGCGGCCGGATCATCGAGGCTCACCTGCGCGTCGCCGACCAGTGGCCGGACCTCTACGAGCCGGGCTGGCTCGATGCGGTGGTCGGCCTCTACGCCGGCGGCCGCTGGTCGCTCGGCCCGCGCGAGCGCCGCACCGGCTACAGCGTGGCGCTGTTCGGTCCGCACGGGCGCGAATACCGCCACCCGCCGTCCGCGCTGGTCGAGGCGGTGCGCCGCATGCCGCACGTCGCGAGCGTGCAGATCACTTTCCACGAAGACCGCCCGGCCGCGGCCCACGCCATGCCGCCCGGCGGCTTTCGCCTCGCGGTGATCAACTGCTGGGACCTCGAGGCGGGCCGGGCGGCGCGCGCGCGCCTCGCGGCGGCGTGGACTGCGCGGGCTGACCGCAGCTCCTAGCGATTCCAGCCCCGCTCGCGCGCCGCGGCTTCGCCGCTCGCATCGAGCGGCT
>DASSQU010000012.1:0-6390 GCA_035702325.1 Steroidobacteraceae bacterium | reverse complement strand
GTGCGGCGCCAGGTTGTGGTGGGAGGCGGCGCCGGCGGCTGCGCGCGCCGCGGCGGGCCTGTCAGCCGCCCGCGCGCTCCGACTGCTGACGATAGCGATCCCGGGCTGAATGCACCAGATCCCGCAGGAACGCCTTTTCGTAAACCCGCAGGAGGTGCGACTGGCTGCGCTCGACGTAGGCGCCGACCACGTCCTGGTCGGGAGCGACGCTCAGCAGCTGGCGGAAGGTCGTGGCGTCCCAGTGCCACGGCAGCTCGAGCTCGCTGAAGGCGAAGTTGTAGGCTTCGAGCTCGGCGGTCAGGGGGTCGACCGCCGCACCGGCGGACACTGTTGCGCTCACCACGTTTGACATCAGGGGTCTCCGCTGCGGGTGCCTGTGGTGGAAGAGATTACGGTCCCGGCATACCAGAAGAAAAGTCAAAGCTTTCTATCGCAAGCATATCGTTCTGGTAATACCTTCGGACCGCGGGGGCGAGTATGCTCGCCGCGATGAAGCACGTGACGCTCCGACAGCTCCAGGTATTCGCCGCCGCCGCGCACCACATGAACTTCTCGCGCGCGGCCGAAGAGCTGCATCTGTCGCAGCCGGCGGTGTCGACCCAGATCAAGGAATTCGCCGCCTCGGTCGGCCTGCCGCTCTTCGAGCGCATCGGGCGCCGGGCGTACCTGACGCCAGCCGGCGAGGAAATGCTGCAGTGCGCCAAGGCCATCACCCAGCGCCTGCGGGAGGCCGAGGAAACCCTCGGGCGCCTCAAGGGGGTAACGGGCGGACGGCTGAACGTCGCGGTGATCAGCGCGGGAGACTATTTCTTTCCGCGGGTGCTCGCCGCCTTCGGCGCCACCCACCCGGGCATCACCTTCAACCTCACGGTGCACAACCGCGAGGGCCTGCTGCGCCAGCTCGCCGAGAACCTCACCGACCTCGCCGTCATGGTGCGTCCGCCCCGCGACATGGACACGGTTGCCACCCCGTTCGCGCCTCATCCGTACGTCATCGTCGCCCCGCCGGACCACCCGCTCGCGGGCGCGCGGCAGATTCCGCGCGCCGCGCTCAACCGCGAGCGCTTCGTGCAGCGCGAGCAGGGCTCGGACACGTGGAATTCGATGCGCGAGGTGTTCGGACGGCAGTTTCCGCGCCTGCAGATCGCCATGCAGATCCGCAGCAACGAGACCATCAAGCAGGCGGTGGCGGCCGGCATGGGGATCGCGTTCCTCTCCGCCCACACCATCGGTCTCGACCTGCTGGCGGGCAATCTGGTGGTGCTCGACGTGCAGGGCTTCCCCGCCATGCTCAACTGGTACCTGGTCCACAACCGCTCCAAGCGCCTGCCGCCGGTGGCCGCCGTATTCAAGGAATTCCTGCTGCGCGAGGGAGCACCGCTCATCGAGCGGCTGGTGCACTTCGAGTATCCCGGCGGCCCGCCGGCGGCGCGTGCGCCGGCCGGGACCTCCGCCGCGGCGCGCCGCCGCGCGCCGCGCGGCCGGCGCAGCGGCTAGTCGAGGAAGTCGCAGTAACGCTCGACGTGCGCGGCGAGATCGAGCGTGTGCTGGCGGGTCAGCCGCTCGGCGAGCTCGGTGTCGCGCCGCTCGAGGGCCTCGATGATCTTCAGGTGATCGATGATCGAGCGCGCGGCGCGCTCGTTCTGCGAGATGGTCGCCTTGCGGATGGCGCGCACGTGGATGAACAGATTTTCCGTGATGTCGGTGATCAGCTGCGAGCCGCCCAGGCGGATGATCATCTGGTGAAACGCGATATTGGCGTCGGAGTACTCGCCGATGTGCTCCGCGGGCGGGGAATTCTCGAATTCATCGAACAGGTGGCGCAGCTTGCCGATCTCGGCGTCGGGCGCGTGCAGCGTCGCGAGGCGCGCCGACATGCTCTCGAGCGCCGCCCAGACCCGGACCATCTCGATCATCTCGCGCTTGGACTTGCGCACGATGAAGATGCCGCGGCGCGGCACGGTGCGTACGAAACCCTCCTGCTCGAGGATCGAGAGCGCCTCGCGCACGGGCGTGCGGCTCACGCCGAAGGCCTGCATCAGCTCGCGCTCGTCGAGCCGCAGCGTCTGGCGCTGGCTGTAGATGTCGGTGCGCGCGATGGCGTCCTTCAGCAGCGCGTAGGCCTGATCGCGCAGACTCACGGAATTGAGCGGTGTGAGCGCGAGCTGCCCCGTGGCGGTGCCACCCTCGAGAAAACTCAGGCTGTCGGCCATTGATCCCCCCTTTATTTCGCCCGCCTACACGCTAAAGCAATCGTAAGATCAAGGCGGTGCGGAATTGGACCTACGCATACAGAATACTATATATCAAGAAACCCGTCAGGTCCGATGTTGCGACTGTCCAACGAACACTGACACCGATAGGTCCCCGCTTCAGCTGATTTTTCTCGTTGCGAGCAAAGTAGCTGTGTCGGTTCACCATTCGAATTTAAGTTGACAGCTGTCAGATATATCACATATGGTCGGCCCCACCTTAAAGCAGGCAAAACAGGTTTCTGCACTCTTCGGGTGCATCGAGGATCGGATAAAGGGTCGCGACCGCAGGTAACGGACGCGTGACAACAAGAGCCGACGTCCACTCGGTCCGTGTCGCTGAGTTCATGCCAATCGGCTGAGGCGTCTTCAACTTAAACCGACGAGGGGGAAGCATCGATGGCTACCGATTCGAATTCTCAGAAGTCTTCAGTCTTTGCCAACCCATGGGCGCAATTGATCGTCGGCCTCATCTGCATGGTGATGGTCGCAAACCTGCAGTACGGCTGGACGCTGTTCGTCGGGCCGATCGGCGCCAAGTACCACTGGACCAAGGCTGCCATCCAGGTCACGTTCACTCTGTTCGTGCTGTTCGAGACCTGGCTGGTACCGGCCGAGGGCTACCTGGTCGACCGGTTCGGTCCGCGGCTGATGATCGTGGGCGGCGGCGTTCTGGCCGGCCTCGCCTGGGTGCTCAACTCCTTCGCCACCTCACTCGGGGCGTTCTATGTCGCCGGCATCATCGGCGGCATCGGCGCGGGCGCCGTCTACGGTACCTGCATAGGGAACGCCGTGAAGTGGTTCCCGGGGCGGCGCGGGCTCGCGGCGGGATTGACCGCGGCAGGATTCGGCATGGGATCGGCCGCGACCATCATCCCGATCGCCAAGATGATCAAGAGCGCCGGCTACGAGCAGACCTTCCTCACCTTCGGGCTCTTCCAGGGCATCGTCGTCATCATCGTGGGATTCGCCATCCTGGCGCCACCGGTCGCCTTCTCCCTGTCGGCCCCGAAGATCGCGCCGGGCGCGAGCCGCTACCAGGCGACGCCGCTCGAGATGCTCAAGACCCCGGTCTTCTGGGTCATGTACGTCATGTTCATCATGATGGCTGCCGGCGGACTGATGGCCACGGCGCAGCTCGCACCGATCGCCAAGGACTTCAAGGTCGCCGAGGTCCCGGTGAGCCTCATCGGGCTCACGCTGCCCGCGCTCACCTTCGCGCTCACCATCGACCGGGTGCTGAACGGGCTCACCCGGCCGTTCTTCGGCTGGGTGTCCGACCAGATCGGGCGTGAGCAGACCATGCTGATCGCTTTCCTGATCGAAGGCTTCGGCATCATCGCGCTCGGCAATCTCGCCAGCGACCCGGTGTGGTTCGTGATCCTGAGCGGGCTGGTGTTCTTCGCCTGGGGCGAGATCTACAGCCTGTTCCCGGCCACGGTGACCGACACCTTCGGTGCCAGCTACGCGACGACCAACACCGGTCTGATGTACACGGCCAAGGGGACGGCATCGCTGCTGGTGCCGCTGGCCAACGTGCTGGTCGCCGCCAAGGGCAACTGGCATGCGGTGTTCATCACCGCCGCGACGCTCAACATCATCGCGGCGCTTGCGGCCATCGTGGTGCTGAAGCCGATGCGCAGCGCCTACACGAACCGCAACACCGGCGTGACGGGCACCGCAAGTCTGGCGACTCGCTGACGCTCGCGTGCTGCCCACCCTTCCGGCCTCGCCGCCGGAAGGGTGGGAGGCACGCTCCGCAGCCACGCCCGGGGATCGCCCGGGAGGTGCACCGCGCGCAGCCGCTGCGACCAGAGCGCCAGTACCGCCGACAACAGTTACCGAACGGAGGCAAGCATGCTCGATACCCCGACCAAGACTGCCGAAGGCAGGGGTACGACGACCGCGGAAGACACGCTCAAGCGCAAGAGCCGTGACGCGAACGTCGTTTCCGGCGGACACCTGGTCGCCAAGGCGCTCAGGAACGAGGGTGTGGACACCATCTTCACACTGTGCGGCGGGCACATCATCGATATCTACGACGGCTGCATCGACGAGGGCATCCGCATCATCGACGTGCGCCACGAGCAGGTCGCCGCCCATGCCGCGGACGGCTACGCACGGCAGACCGGCCGCCTGGGCTGCGTGGTGACGACCGCCGGCCCCGGCTGCACCAACGCCGTCACCGGCATCGCCACCGCATTCCGCTCCGAGAGCCCCGTGCTGCACATCGGCGGCCAGGGCGCCCTCACCCAGCACAAGATGGGCTCGCTGCAGGATCTGCCGCACGTCGACATGATGAGCCCGATCACCAAGTTCGCGGCCACGGTGCCGAGCACCGAGCGGGTTGCGGACATGGTGTCGATGGCGGCCCGCGAGGCCTTCAACGGCGCGCCGGGTCCGGTGTACCTCGAGATCCCGCGCGACGTGCTCGACCGCGAGGTCGACGTCGCCAAGGCGATCGTGCCCAAGCCCGGGCATTACCGCGCCTCGACGCGCTCGCTCGCCGACCCGCGCGACATCGAGAAGCTCGCCGATATCCTGGTCGACGCGGAACGCCCCGCGATCCTCTACGGCCAGCAGGTGTGGGCGGCGCGCGGACACGAGGAGGCGATCGCGCTGCTGCGCGGTCTCGACATCCCCGGCTATTTCAACGGCGGCAGCCGCGGACTGCTGCCGCCCGGGGACCCGCACCACTTCGACCGCACCCGCGGTCAGGCCTTCTCGGACGCCGACGTGATCGTCATCGTCGGCACGCCGTTCGACTTCCGCATGGGTTACGGCCGGCGCATCAGCAGCAAGCTGAAGCTGGTGCAGATCGACATGGACTACCGCACGGTGGGCAAGAACCGCGACATCGACCTCGGGCTGGTGGGCCATCCGGGGGCGATCCTCGGCGCAGTGCTGCAGGCGGCATCCGGCCGTCTCAAGCAGGACAAGCGCCAGGCGCGCCGCCAGTGGATGAAGCGGCTCACCGAGGCGGAGGCCGCCGCCACCGAGAAGCTGATGCCGCTGTTCAGGTCGAACAACCAGCCGATCCATCCGTACCGGGTGGCGTGGGAGCTCAATGAATTCCTCGCCGACAACACCATCTACATCGGCGACGGCGGCGACGTGGTCACCATCTCCGCGCAGGCGGTGCGTCCGCGCCGCCCGGGCCAGTGGATGGATCCGGGGGCGCTCGGCTCCCTCGGCGTCGGCACCGGCTTCGCGATCGCCGCCGGTCTCGCCCATCCCGGCAAGGAGGTGCTGTGCTACTACGGCGACGGCTCCTTCGGCATGACCGCCTTCGACATGGAGACCGCCAACCGCTTCGGCGTGCCTTACATCGCGGTGGTCGGTAACAACTCCGCCATGAACCAGATCCGCTACGGGCAGCTGGCCAAATACGGCGAGGAGCGCGGCAACGTCGGCAACCTGCTCGGTGACGTGCCGTTCGGCAAGTTCGCCGAGATGCTCGGCGGCTACGGCGAGGAAGTGCGCGACCCGGCGCACATCGCCCCCGCACTGCAGCGCGCGCGCGAGTCGGTGCGGCGCCTCAAGCGCTCGGCGGTGATCAACATCTGGGTCGACCCGCGCGAGTACGCGCCGGGCACCAAGAACCAGACCATGTACAAGTAAGCGCCGCCGGAGCACTCGATGGGCAAGGCACTCGACGGCGTGCGCATTCTGGATTTCACCCACGTGCAATCGGGTCCGACCTGCACGCAGCTGCTGGCGTGGCTGGGTGCGGACGTGATCAAGGTGGAGCGCGCCGGCGTCGGCGACATCACCCGCGGTCAGCTGCGCGACATTCCGGACGTGGACAGCCTGTACTTCACCATGCTGAACCACAACAAGCGCTCGGTCACCCTCGACACCAAGCATCCCAAGGGCAAGGCGGTGCTCGAGCGGCTGGTGAGGCATTGCGACGTGCTGGTGGAAAACTTCGCGCCCGGCGCGCTCGATCGCATGGGCTTCACCTGGGAGCGCATCCTCGAGCTGAACCCCAAGATGATCCTGGCCTCGGTCAAGGGCTTCAGCGACGGCCACCACTACTCCGACCTCAAGGTCTACGAGAACGTCGCGCAGTGCGCCGGCGGCGCGGCCTCGACCACGGGCTTCGACGACGGGCCGCCGCTCGTCACCGGCGCGCAGA
>DASSQU010000011.1:0-7098 GCA_035702325.1 Steroidobacteraceae bacterium | reverse complement strand
GATCGATCCGGACTCGCAGCTCCTGACCGTGTCGGTGTATCGTCGCCCGCTGCCGGCCGCCAACCTGTCGTTTCTCAGCGCGGTGATGTTCGATGGCCGCGAGACGCTCGCGCCGCTCGCATCGCCGCAGACCTTCGCCGCCAACCTGCGCGCCGATCTCGCCCGGCAGGCGAGCGATGCCACCACCGGGCATGCGCAGGCGCGCTCGCCGCCCGCGGACGCGGTGGTGCAGTCCATCGTCGACTTCGAGCTCGGGCTGTTCACGGCGCAGTATGCCGATCGGACCGCCGGTCCCCTGGATGCCCGCGGCGCGGACGGCGGGCCGATCGACCTCGCTGCGCAGCGCTACTACCCGGGCATCAACGATCCGCTCGGCGCCGACCCGGCAGGCGCGCCGTTCGCCCCCGACGCCATGTCGCTGTTCCGCGCCTGGGAATCCTCCGCAGGCGAGCCGGGCGATGGCGACGACGGCGAGCGCGCCCGGGCCGACATCGCCGCGGGCGAGCGGCTCTTCAACAGCGAGGTGCTGCGCATCCGCGACGTGCGCGGCCTGAACGACAACGCCTCGCTCGGCCGCCCGGCGCTGATCCTCGGACACTGCAGCACCTGCCACGACGCGCCCAACGTCGGCAATCACTCGCTCCCCCTGCCGCTCGATATCGGCACGGCTCACAGCGCCGACCCGAGCCTCGAGCCGGATCCGCGGATCCGGGCGGCCGTGGCGCAGCTCGATCCGCCGCAGTTGCCGGTGTTCCTGATCAGCGGCTGTCCCGATGCCTTCGGCTCCGGCCGCTCCGCATCCTTCTACACGACCGATCCCGGCCGGGCGCTCATCACCGGCAGGTGCAGCGATCTCAACCTGATCAAGGGGCCGGTGCTGCGCGGACTCGCCGCACGGGCGCCGTATTTCCATAACGGGGCGGCGAGCACCCTGATGCAGGTCGTGAACTTCTATGACCAGCGCTTCGAGATCGGTCTCACGCTGCAGCAGAAGCGCCAGCTGGCCGCGTTCCTCGACAGCCTGTGAGGCACAACTTTGCAACGACCCGGGCGCCGGATCGCGGCACAGGGGCTGCGCGGCGGGAACGCGAACCCGACGTGGGCAACATCGGGGAGCGCCCTGGGGTGCTTGACCCATATCAAAGCCTGTCTCAGACAGTAGACTGCCGCGGTATGAGTGCCGGACTTCCCTGCCTGCGAAGTCGGCGCCGGCGCCTCGCCTGGGCGCTGCTGCCGGTGCTCGCGCTGCGCGCGCTCATCCCGTTCGGCTTCATGCCGGGCGCGAGCGACGGGGTGCTCGGCATCGAGTTCTGTCCGGGGGAGGGCAAGCTGCCCCCGGGGATCAGCGGCGCCGCGCCCGACGCCGGGCACCTCGCGCACCATCACGGGCATCACGGCACCGGCGACCCGGGGCTGCCCTCCGGCGCGCACCACGCACCGTGCCTGTTCGCGCTCAGCGCCTCGCCGGCCTTTGCGCCGGCGGTCGCCGCGCCCGCCATCGTACCCGCCGCGGCGACACCGCTCGCCGAGGCCCCTGCGAGCCGGCTGTTCCTGCCGGCGATCATCCGCGCGCAATCCCCGCGCGGTCCGCCGTTCCCCGCCATCAGAAGCTGACGTTTCCCGGCGGCACGCAGCTCGCGCAATGCGCAGCGCGCGCCGCACCCGCCGCACGCCCGAAAAGCGCGTGGCGGCACCACAGCCGATCGAGCGAGGAACAACAACATGATGAGGAGGATTCACCTGACGCTGGCGCTCGCCGCCTGCGCGGCGCCGGGCCTGGCCGCGGCCTGCGCCTGCGGCTGCGGCGTGTTCGATGTGGCGACCAGCGGGATGTTCCCGACCGGCTCGGGCGGTATGGTGTTTCTCGAGCAGGACTTCATGGACCAGAACCAGAACTGGAGCGGTACCTCTTCGGCCCCCGCGAGCGCCAACACCGACCAGCGCATCCGCACCAACTTCTGGACGCTCGGCGGGCAGTATCTCCTCGACCGCAGCTTCGCCGTGCAGGTGGAGCTGCCGTACTGGCAGCGGCTGTTCGTCACCACCGAGCCCGGCGTGCGCAGCAGCTTCAGCCACGAGGCGGTGGGCGACCTGCGCCTGAAGGGCATCTACACCGGCTTGAGCGAGAATCTCGCGACCGGCATCGTATTCGGCGTCAAGTTGCCGAGCGGAGACTCGAGCTACGCGAACTTCGACGCCGACACCCAGATCGGCACCGGCAGCACCGATCTGCTGCTCGGCGTCTACCAGCTCGGGGCGCTCAGCGCCGACAACCGCTGGTCGTGGTTCGCGAGCGCACAGTGGGAGCAGCCGGTCGCGCACCAGGCGAGCTACCGGCCGGGCGCCGAGCTCGATGCGGTGCTCGGCGTCTATCACGCGGGCTTCGGACTCGGCCGTTCGCTGCGGCTCGTGCCGCTGTTGCAGCTCGAAGGCACCTACCGCGGGCACGATGGCGGCCCGCTTGGAGACACGGTGAACTCCGGCTACACCCGCGCCTTCATCACTCCGGGCATCGAGCTCGATGCCGGCCGCGCGCGCTTCTACGCCGACGTGTCGCAGGCGCTCTACAGCAACGCTGCCGGGAACCAACTCGTCGCACGGACGCTCTTCAAGGTATCCGTGAGCGTGCGCTTCTGAAGGAGAGACAATGGACGCACTCATCCATCGTGGTGCCGATCGCCCGCGCGCGCGGGCGGCGGCGCGTGTGCTCCTCGCGGCGGTGGCGGCAGTTGCCGGCGCGGCGCCGGCGGTGGCCGGGCGGGGCGCCGACGTCGGCTCACCCGCGCCGGCGTTCATCGTGCCCGAGCTCGATGGGCAGCTGTTCGATCTCAGCGCCGAACGCGGCAAGGTGGTGATCGTCAACTTCTGGGCGAGCTGGTGCTCGCCGTGCCGCGCCGAGATGCCGCTGCTCGACTCCTTCTACAAGCGCTATCGGGAGCGGGGACTGGTGCTCCTCGGCGTGAGCGTCGACGACCGGCACGACTCGAAGGAGGTCAGGCGCATCATGCAGCAGTTCTCCTACCCGGCGGCGCTCGCGAGCGATGCCAGGGTGGACGGCTTCGGCCCGCCGCTCGCGGTGCCGATGACCTGGATCGTCGACGCCAGCGGGGTGGTGCGCGCGCGGCTCGTGTCGGGAACCGCGGTGAGCGAAGCGACGCTCGCCGGGCAAGTGCTGCCGCTCCTGCCGCAGCCGGCAGCCGCAGCGCAGTAGCAAGGCCGGCGCACGGGCTTTCGCCGGCTGCGCATCAGGGAGCGATCTCGGCCCTCAGGTATACTGCCGGGCCGAGTCACCCGACGGCGCTTGCATGGCCAACGTCCTGTCACTTCCCGGCAAACCCGAAGCCGCGCCCGCCGCGCTCAACTCCATCGAAGAGATCCTGGCGGAGCTGCGCGCCGGACGCATGGTCGTCATCATGGACGACGAGGAACGCGAGAACGAGGGCGATCTCATCATGGCGGCCGAGTTCGCCACCCCGCCCGCGGTCGCCTTCATGATCCGCCACACCAGCGGCATCATCTGCGTGCCGATGGAGGAAGAGCGCCTCGCCGCGCTCGAGCTGCCGCAGATGGTGCCGCAGAACAGCGAGTCGCATCGCACCGCGTTCGCGGTGTCGGTGGACCTGCAGACCGGCACCACCACCGGAGTGTCGTCCGGCGATCGCGCCGCGACCGTCCGCGCGCTCGCCGACAGCCGCTCCGCGCCGGCCGACTTCGCCCGCCCGGGCCACATCTTCCCGCTGCGCGCCCGCCCCGGCGGGGTGCTGGTGCGCGCCGGCCACACCGAAGCGGCCGTCGACCTGTGCCGGCTCGCGGGGCTCGAGCCCGTCGGGGTGCTGTGCGAGGTCATGAACGACGACGGCACCATGGCGCGCCGCCCGCAGCTCGAGGAGTTCGCGCGCCGCCACGCGCTCAAGATCGGCACGATCGCGGCGCTCATCCGCCACCGGCTGCGCACCGAGCGCTCGGTCGAGCGCATCGGCGAGCACAGCGTGCACACGGCGCTCGGCGAGTTCCGCCTCTATGCCTACCAGGACCGGGTGAGCCTCGAGGTGCATCTGGCGCTCGCGCGCGGGCGGCTCGACGGCCCCGAGCCGCCGCTGGTGCGCGTGCACCTGCCCGACACGCTGCGCGACCTGCTCGGGGTCCGCGCAGCGCAGCGGGGCTGGACGCTGCGCGCCGCGCTCCAGCGCATCGCCGAGGCGGGTAACGGCGTCGTGGTGCTGCTGCGCCAGCAGGAGTCCGCCGCCGAACTCGCCGAGGCGCTGCGCGCGGTCGCGGCCGCCACGGCGCAGCCGCAGCCCGCGCCGGGCGAGCGCAGCCCGCCGGCGGGCGAGGGCGCGGTGCTGCGCACCTTCGGCGTCGGCGCGCAGATCCTCAAGGACCTCGGCGTCAAGCGCATGCGGGTCCTGTCGGCGCCCAAGCAGATGCACGGCATCTCGGCCTTTGATCTGGAAATCGAAGGCTATGTCGGGGAAGAGGGGTGAGCGCACCGGGGCTCATCGAGGGTGAGCTGAGCGCCCGCGGCCGCAAGGTCGCGATCGTCGCCGCGCGCTTCAATGATCTCGTGGTCGCAAGCCTGGTGAAGGGCGCTGCCGCGGCCTGGGCCGCCCACGGCGGCGAGCCCGGGGACCTCACCATCGTGCGCGTACCCGGAGCCTTCGAGCTGCCGCTCGCGGCGCGCAAGCTGGCCGCGGGCGGACGCTACCAGGCGGTGGTGGCTCTCGGGTGCGTGATCCGCGGCGACACGCCGCACTTCGAGTACGTGGCCGGCGAAGCGGCGCGCGGGCTGCAGCAGGTGAACCTCGACAGCGGCGTGCCGGTCGCCTTCGGCGTGCTCACGGTGGACTCGCTCGAGCAGGCGCTCGAGCGCGCCGCCACCGGTGCGGGCAACAAGGGGGGTGAGGCCATGGAGAGCGCGCTCGAGATGGCCGCGGTGCTCGCGCGGCTCTGACCAGAGCCCCGGCGAGGATGAGCACCCGGCCACAGCACTTCTCCGGCACGCGCAGCGTCGCGCGCAAACTCGCGCTGCAGGCGCTGTACCGCTGGCAGCTGAACGATTGCCCGTCGCAGGAGCTGCTCGAGGAGTTCGCCGGCGCCGAGGACATGGCGCGCGCCGACCGGGACTACTTCCGCGCGCTCATCGAGGGGGTGGCGCGCGAGCGGGCGCACCTCGAGCAGCGTCTCGCCGCCTGGTGCGACCGCGAGCCGCGGCTGCTCGATCCCGTCGAGCACGCCATCCTGCTGATCGGCCTGTACGAGCTCGAGTACGAGGCGCAGGTGCCCTATCGGGCGGCGATCAACGAGGCAGTCGGGCTCGCGCGGCGCTTCGGCGCCACCGACGGACACAAGTTCGTAAACGCGGTGCTCGACCGCGCCGCGCGCGAGCTGCGCCCCGGGGAGCACTGAGCACACACACAGGAGCGGCCATGCCGCTGTCGGAATCCGAGCTGATCGAACGCTACTTCCGCGCCTGCGGCGCCGAGCGTGCCGACGTCGCGCTCGGCGTGGGCGACGACGCGGCGCTGCTCGAATGCCCGCCGGGCATGCAGCTGGTGGCGGCCACCGACACGCTGGTGGCGGGCGTGCACTTCCCGGGCGGCGTGCCGCCGAGCTCGATCGGCCACCGCGCGCTCGCGGTCAACCTGAGCGACCTCGCGGCGATGGGCGCGCGCCCCGCATGGGCGCTGCTCGCGCTCACCCTGCCGCAGGCGGACGCGGCGTGGCTGGCCGAGTTCGCGGCGGGCCTGGGCGAGCTGGCGCACGCCGAAGGAGTGGCGCTGGTCGGCGGCGACACCACGCGGGGACCGCTCACCGTGAGCGTCGCGCTCCTCGGCCACGTGCCGCGCGGCGGCGCGCTGACGCGCGCGGGGGCGCGCCCCGGGGACGTGCTGTTCGTATCCGGGACACCGGGCGATGCCGGTGCGGGCCTGGCGCTCATCGAGCAGCGCCTCGGCGCCGCGCCGGATGCGGCCGCGTACCTGCGCGAGCGTTTTCTGCTGCCGGCGCCGCGGGTGGCGCTCGGCGAGCGCCTGCGCGCGTACGCCAGCGCCTGCATCGACGTCTCCGACGGGCTGCTCGGCGATGCCGGCAAGCTCGCGAGCGCGAGCGGCGTCGGCCTCGGCATCGAGCTCGCCGCGCTGCCGCTCTCCGCGCCGCTGCGCGCGACGCTCGGCGAGGATGCGGCGCGCGAGCTCGCGCTCACCGCCGGCGACGACTACGAGCTGCTCTTCAGCGTGCCGCCACCGCGCCTCGCCGCGCTCGAGCGCGAGCTGCCGCCGGAGCGCTGGAGCTACCGCCGCATCGGCGTGGTGCATGCGGGCTCCGGTGCCACCATCACCCGCGACGGTGCTGTGATGGAGTTCTCGCATTCCGGATATCGGCACTTCGGCTGACGAGGCCGCAGCAGACACGCGCGCCGCGCGCCCGTGCCCGCCGGGGGCGCCGGGGCCGTGAGGCGTGCATCACAGCGGCGCGGCGGCCCGACACCGTATCCTGACGCGCCTTCGATTGATTGCCGCGCGCCATGTCACTACCGGCCTCAAAGTCAGTGCCGCCCGCCAAGCCGGGCGTGCGAATGCCCGACAAGATCGGCAAGTATCAGGTCATCAAGGAAGTCGGGCGCGGCAGCACCGGTATCGTCTATCTCTCCCACGACGCCTACTACGGCCGCGACGTCGCCATCAAGGTGTACAACATGGACACCGGCGGCGACGAGGAGCGCGCGCGCATCGCGCGCAAGATGTTCCTGTCGGAGGCGCATCTGGTGGGGATGCTGCAGCACCCGCACATCCTGCCGATCTACGACGCCGGCGAGGAGAACGGTCACTGTTATGTCGTCACCGAGCACGTGCACGGCGCACGCACGCTGGCGGCCTACTGCCGCCCCGACAACCTGCTGCGCATCGACGACACCGTGGAGATTATGTTCAAGTGCGCCAAGGCGCTGCACTACGCGCATTCGCGCGGCGTGATCCACCGCGACATCAAGCCGTCGAACATCATGCTCACGCAGGAAAGCGACGTGCGCATCATCGACTTCGGCATCGCGCTGGTCGCCGACTCCGACATCTCGCGCATCGAGGGCATCGCCGGCAGCCC
>DASSQU010000010.1:0-4900 GCA_035702325.1 Steroidobacteraceae bacterium | reverse complement strand
CTGTTCCTCGGGCTCGGCACGGGGCTCGGCGCCGCGCTGATCATCGACGGCGTGGTCGAGCCCACCGAGATCGCCCACATGCCCTGCAAGCGCGGGCGCACGTTCGAGGATTACCTCGGGGAACGCGGCCGCCGCCGTCGCGGCAACCGCAAGTGGCGCCGCGCCGTGCTGGAGGTGGTGGCGCAACTCGCGGCCGCGCTCGAGGCCGATTACGTCGTGCTCGGCGGGGGCAACGCCAGGCGGCTGAAGAAACTGCCGCCGGACGTCGAGCGCGGCGACAACCGCAACGCCTTCATCGGCGGCGTGCGGCTGTGGCAACCCGCGGGGCGATCATGAGCGCCGCACCGGGCGCTCCCGGGCTTGCGCCGACCTGGTCGAGCAGCGCCAAGGAGATGGTCGGCTGCTCGCTCGGCCCGGCACGGCTGTGGTTCACGATCGGCGGCGGCATTCTCAACGAGGTTTATTACCCGCGGGTCGACATCCCGCAGATCCGCGACCTCGGCTTCATCGTGGCCGACGGCGCCGGGTTCTGGGTCGAAGTGAAGCGCATGTGGACACACGCGCTGCGGCTCGCGGGCACCGGCGTGCCCGCCGTGCACATCGTACATCGGCACGAGCGCTTCGAGCTCGCGCTGCGCGTAACCGCCTGCGAGGACCGGGACGTGCTGCTCGTCGAAGTGACGCTCGCCGGCGCGGAGGCGCTGCGCCCCTACGTGCTGCTCGCGCCGCACCTCGGCGGCACGGGCACGGACAACCGCGCGGAAGTCGCCGCGCACCGCGGCCGCAGGGTGCTGTGGGCCGAGCAGGGCCCGTTCGCTCTGGCGCTCGCGGCGGCCGGGGAGAACCAGGCCGACGCCTTCGGCCGCGCCAGCGCCGGCTTCGTCGGCGCGAGCGACGGCTGGCAGGACTTCTTCCACAACGGCGCCATGACCTGGGAGTACGACGCCGCCGGTCCCGGCAACGTCGCGCTCATCGGGGAATTGCCGCCGCGCGTGGTGCTCGCGCTCGGTTTCGGCAGCAGCAGCGAATCGGCGGCGACGCTCGCCCTGACTGCGCTGGTGGAGCCCTTCGAGACGTCCTGGGAGCGGCAGCTGACGTCGTGGACGCGCTGGCACGCGAACTGCGTGCCGCGCAACACGCTGCCCGAGGATCTTCCGGCGGCCTGCCTCGAGCAGTTCCGCATCTCGACCATGGTGCTGCGCAGCCATCGGGACAAGACCTACCCCGGAGCCATGGTGGCCTCGCTCAGCGTTCCCTGGGGCAATACCCACGAGGAGCGCGCGGGCTATCACCTGGTGTGGCCGCGCGACCTGGTGGAGTGCGCCGGCGCATTTCTCGCCGTCGGCGCGACCGACGAGGCGCACAGCACGCTGCGCTATCTGCTCGCCTCGCAGAACGCCGACGGGCACTGGAACCAGAACCAGTGGCTGGGGGGCAGGGGCTACTGGTCCGGGATCCAGCTCGATGAGGCCGCCTTCCCGGTGCTGCTGGCCGCCGCGCTCGAGGAGCGCGCGGCGCTGCGCGGGACCCAGGTCCATGACATGGTGCGGCGCGCGCTCTCGTTCCTGGTGCGCACCGGGCCGGTGACCGGTCAGGATCGCTGGGAGGAGGATGCCGGCCTCAATACCTTCACGCTCGCGGTGTGCGTAGCCGCGCTGGTCGCCGGAGCCCGCTACCTGCCGGCCGACGGCCGCGAGCTGGCGCTCGCCTTCGCGGACTACTGGAATGCGCGGCTCGAGGACTGGACCACGGTGCACGACACCGCGCTCGCGCGCCGCTACGGGGTGCCGGGCTACTACGTGCGCGTCGCGCCGGCGCAGGCGCTCACCGACCGCTGTGCACCGAGCGCGGTGTTGCCGATCAGGAACCGCAGCCGCGACCCCGGGCTGTCGGCAGCCGAGCAGGTCGCCGTCGACTTCCTGCAGCTGGTGCGCTTCGGGCTGCGCCGCCCCGACGATCCGCTGATCGTCTCGACGCTGCGTCTCGCGGACGCGCTGCTCAAGGTCGATACGCCCGCGGGCCCGTCCTGGCACCGCTTCACCGGCGACGGCTACGGCGAGCACGAGGACGGCAGCGCCTACGACGGCACCGGCTGCGGGCGCGCCTGGCCGCTGCTCACCGGCGAGCGCGGCCACTACGAGGTCGCCGCCGGCCGCGATCCGTTGCCGCTGCTCATCGCCATGGTGCGCATGGCCTCCCCGGGCGGCATGCTGCCCGAGCAGGTGTGGGACGGCGAAGCAATCGCGGCGCGCGGGCTCGAGCCCGGCCGTCCCACCGGCGGAGCGATGCCGCTCGCCTGGGCGCACGCCGAGTTCGTCAAGCTGGTGGTCTCGCGGGCGCTGAAGCGGCCGTTCGATCGCCCGGCGGCGGTCTGGGAGCGCTACCGGGGCGAGCGGCCGGTGCTGCGCCGGGTGATCTGGTGCGAGCATGCACTGGCACCGGAGCTGCCCGAGGGCTGCGCCCTCACGCTCGCGTTGCGCGGGCCGGGGACGTTCCGCTGGGGAGTCGACGGCTGGCAGGAGACGCGCGAGCAGCCGACCGCGCCCAACTCCCTCGGCCTGCACCTGCTCGAAATCGACGCGCCGCGGCTGCGTGCCGGACAGCGCATCGATCTCACCTACCGCTCGGGGAGCGGCACCTGGATCGGGCGGGATTTTGCCATCCGCGTGACGCCGCGGGCCGCGCCGGGAAGCTGAGGCGCGCCGCACCGCATGCCGTTCACGCTCGCGCATCCGGCCGCCGTCCTGCCGCTCCGCCACCTGAGGCAGCTGCGCACCGCGCCGCTCGTGATCGGCGCGGTCACGCCGGATCTGCCGTACTACGTTCCGGCCCGCCTCAGCGGGCACCTGACCCACGACTCGCACAGCGTGGCGGGCTCGCTGCTGATCGACCTGCCGCTCGGACTCGTGGTGCTGGTGTGCGCCTTCCTGCTGCGCGGGCCGCTCACGGTACTGCTGTCGGCGCGCGCCCGCTGGCTGTGCCTCAATGCCCTCGAGCCGTTCCGCCGCAGTGCGCGCGCCTGGGCGTTCGCGCCGCTCGCGATCCTGGCGGGCATCTGGTCGCACCTGCTGTGGGATTCGTTCACGCACACCGACGGCTGGATGGTGAAGCGCATGGCGCTGCTGCGGAGCACGGTCACGGTCGGCTGGTACAGCGGCGAAATGTGCCACCTGCTGCAGTACCTGAGCTCGGCCGCGGGGCTCGCGATCCTCGCGCTGTGGTACGCGCGGCTGCGCGCGCCCGCGCCGGGGCCGCGAGCCGGCCGGGGCGCGCATCCGGGGCCGGCGCTGCTGCTGGTGGCCGGCGCGGCGCTGCTGATCGGCGGCGTGCAGGCGACGCTCTATTACGAGCAGGCGGAGGCCGTCTATCACACGCTCTATCTGCTGCTGACGCGCAGCCTCGCCTGGTTCGCAGCCCTGTACCTGTTCGCCGGCACGCTCGTCACGCTCGAGCACCGCGCCGACGCGGGGCCGCGTTAGCCGCGGGCGCCGATGGCGATGCCGCGCAGCAGGGCGACCGATCGGCTCACGACCACCGGCTGGCCGTGGCGGGCCGGGAACCGGTTTCACCTCCTCGACGGCGGCGGCGAGTTCTTCGCCCGCATGCTGGCGGCGATCGAATCGGCGCGCGCACACGTGCTGCTCGAGATGTATCTGGTCAGCTCCGGCCGGGTGGCCGGAGCGTTCATCGAGGCACTGTCCCGGGCGCGCAGCCGCGGCGTGCGCTGCTGCGTGCTGCTCGACAGCTTCGGTGCGCTCGGGCTGAGCCAGGCCGACCGGCGCCGGTTGCACGAGGCAGGCGTCGAGCTGCGCTTCTTCAATCCGCTGCAGTGGCGGCGCAGGCTGCGCAACTTCCTGCGCAACCACCGCAAGCTACTCACCATCGACGGCCGCATCGCGTTCGTCGGCGGCGCCGGGCTCACCGACGAGTTCGCGCCCGGGCCGCGCGCCTGGCGCGATCTGATGGTGGAAATTGCCGGTCCGGTGGTGGGCGACTGGCAGCGCGCCTTCGCCCGCAGCTGGCGGCGCTGCGGGCCGGAGCTCGGACTGGCCGACCCGGTGATCGCGGCGATCACCGGCGGCGCCGCCGGACGGCTGGCGCTGAGCGAGGCACGCCAGCGCTCGGTGCTCGCCAACGGCGCCGTGCGTCGCATCGACGCGGCGCGCGTACGCGTGTGGATCATGAGCGCCTACTTCGTGCCCTCGCGGCGCTTCCGCAAGGCGCTGCGCCGCGCGGCCCGCCGCGGCGTCGACGTGCGGCTGCTGATGCCCGGCGCGCGCACCGACCACCCGTGGGTGCGCCAGGCGGCGCGGCGTTTCTACGGCAAGATGCTGCGTAACGGCGTGAAGATCTTCGAGTACCAGCCGAGCATGCTGCACGCCAAGATGATCCTGTGCGACGACTGGCTGTCGATCGGCTCGAGCAACCTCGATCGCTGGAGCTTCGAGTGGAACCTCGAGGCGAATCAGGAGGTCGACGATCGCGGCGTGGCGGATGCCGCCGCCGCGCTCTTTGCCGGCGACCTCGAGCGCTCCCTCGCGCTCAGCCGCCGCCGCTGGCCGCAGCGCGCCCGGCTCGATCGGCTGCGCGAGCGGATCGCCGGCGCACTCGACCGCTGGCTGGTCGGCTGGCGGCGCCCCGGGCCGCACTGAGCGCGCGGCCGCCCGCTCAGGGTGCCGGCCAGAACAGCTCGCTCGTGCGCACGAAGGCCAGCAGAAACGGCGACATCACCTGCAGCTGGGTGCCATAGGCGCGCAGCGCGGCGAGCTTGCGGTCCTCTTCCCCCGCAGTGAGCTCGAAGGACGCGGGCGCCGGGTGCGGAATGCGCGGCGCCGCGGTGAGCGGCAATCCCGGGTAGAGCCCGCGCGGGCTCGGCCAGCCCTCGCCGCCGTGCACGATC
>DASSQU010000009.1:0-12769 GCA_035702325.1 Steroidobacteraceae bacterium | reverse complement strand
CCTGACCGGCGCTGGGCGCAGTCGCACTCCCGGTCGCGCCACCGCCGCCGCCGCCGCTGCCGTTTCCGGCGCCCTGGGAATCGGCGCTCACGGCGTTGCCAAGCTGCTCGACCAGCGGGGTCAGCACGTCCTGACCATCGGCGTCCGCTTTGGTGTGCAGGGTATCGGTCCTGATCGGCGCGGCGCTCCCCACCGCGACCAGGCGGTAGTCGAATGAAATGCTGTCACCGCGCTTGATGCTGGCGCGGGCGGCGTTCTGCAGAGCGAGCGCTGGCTGCTGTTCAGCGAGTATCTGCTGCTGCGTTCCCAGCATCTGCTTCTGTGCCGCCGAGGCCGCCGCGCTGGTCGCCGCGTTTGCGGCGGTCTGGGTCAGCAGGCCGGTCAGTCCGCTGCCGCCGCCGCCACCACCACCACCGCCGGCGGCGGCCATGACGGGCAGTACGCCGGCGAGGGGCGCGAGCTTGCTGAAGAGCCCGCCGGCACCGTGTTTCTGCTCCACATGCGTGTAGAGCACCTGACTGCAGCCCTTCCCCTTCGCGTCGGCGTCGATCTCGTCCGGGGTGCTCCCCGCGAGAGCCACCACCTCGACACCCGGTGCTCGCAGGCGGTTCATGACGGTCTGGCGCAGCGGCTCGGCCGCATCCGCCCCATTGCCGAGCTGCCCCTGGGGAAGCACTACGCCAATGGTTACCTTGCCATTGGCACTCGCGTCCGCGCCCGCCGTGGCGGGAGCACCCGCAAAGCCCGCAAGAAGCACCAACCCCAACAGCGGTCGTATAGCTATGGTTTTCATGACCGTTCCTCGGCGAATGGGTGAACCCGTGGCTCTCACCTATTAACGCGCAGAACGGGGCCGGAGCGGCTCACGAAGTCGGCTCGCGCACGGGTGCCTGCCCTGTCACGCCGGCGCCTGCCACCCGCAGACCGTCGGGTGAACATCACCGCAGGAAGCGGGCGCCTGGACACGAGGTGAGCCGCTTTGTCGAGGACCCGCGCGTAATACGTCGAGGGGATGCGAGCAGCGGGCCGCCGCGTCAGCGCCAGGATGATGCGGAAGCGGATCGCAGCTCCGTATCCGACATCGACAAGTCAACCTATTGATGTGTGGGAGACAGCGTTAATGTTGTTCGCACGACTTCTGAGCACCGCGTTCGCGACGCTGTGCGTTGTGACCGGCGCGTATGCCCTGCCACCGACTCATGGAGGTGCGGGCAATCAAGGTGTCAATCCGGCGGCGAACGCCGCTGATGCGATGGCAAGCTGCATGGCCAGCTGTACACCGCACTGCACCAATCGGGCCATTTGCACCAATCGATGCAACACGGTCATCCATCAGATCGGGCTCGCAGCGCCGAGTGCCTACGCGGGACTGCCTTCAGATGCGGCGTCGTGCGCCGTTCTCGAAGCGGGCGCCTGGTCTTGGTATGGCACTTGTTCGTACCTGGTCGGAGTGGCGAGTGGATCGTTCTCATCGGTGGCAAGCCAGAGCTCGTTCCTCAGTTCGGTATCGACCGTGCTCGGTGTGGCGTCGAGCTCCGTCGTGGCCCAGGCCCTGCACGTGGATGATCCATGCGGATACATCCGTGATCAGATGATCCACCAGTACATGACCGTACAACAGTGTCCGCAGAGCACGATCCTGCCGGCGCTCGGGATCAAGCAGTCAATCCTGCCACCTCCGAAATAGTGTAAGCGTCCGGGGATCGCGCCTTCCGGCAAGCGGAACCGCTTGTCACCGGTTCCCTCTTCAACCCAATGAGCGGCGCAACCGGCGCGTAGTTATCGAACGGGTAAGATTATCTTGTTCGCATGGCGCACTGTCCGGACTGCCTGGATCTTCGCATGCGCAATCGCAATGGCGGCGAGCGCGACGGTGCCCGCTGCGGCGCCGGCTGCGCCGACAGGACCCGTGGCGCTCGGTGTGCCTCTGTTCGCCAAGGTCGAGGGTGATGCCAGCGGAGTGAGTCTGGCGTGGTGGGCGGTGAAGGGCGCGGCCGGGTACGAAATCGAGCGCGCCGCGGATCCCCGGGGCGCGGCGAGCGTTCGCGCCAGGCTGCCGGGCGGTACGCTCGGCTATCGGGACACCCTGCCTGCCATGCCAGCAGCCTATTTTCAGCTCGTTGCAGTGGCGTCCGACGGAACCCGCTCTGCGGGCGCCTGGATGCTGGTGAACAGCCCGACGATAGCCGCAGTTACGGCCGGACCGGCGGGCGTCGTCATCAGCTGGACGACCGCGCAGCCGGCCACGGGTGGATTCGAGATCTGGAGAGCGCCTGATCCGCAGAAGCCTGCTGCCCGCATCGGCGCGAGCGCCACCGGCGTCACCACTTTCACCGATCCGAAGCCCCCAGCCACGACCGCGTACTACCAGGTGGTCGCGATCGGTTCGGGTGCGCGCGCGGCGAGTACCTGGGCGCAAGCGGCAACTGTTGCCGCCGGGAACGCAGCCACGCCAGCGGTCGCACCGGCGGCCGTACTGCCGGTCGCAGGCAGCTCGTCCGGTTGCAGCTGCCCGGGTCCTCAAGGCCCGCCGGGCCCTGCCGGCCCGCAGGGGCTGCCGGGCGCCGCCGCCCCGGTGAAGGAGATCCTGCAGCAGATCGCGTCGCTGCAGAGGCAACTCGACACGCTGGCGGCGATCGTCGCAGTCGATGCCTCCGGCAGCACCTCCCTGACAGCAGCCAGAGACATGGCGGAGCAGGTCGGCGGAAGTCAGTCAGTAACCGTCAACACCGACCGGACGACCCGCATCGTGAGGGACGACACGCTCAGCGTCGGGCGCGCCGCGACGACTTCGGTCGGCACCACGTGGCAGCTGGCCAGCGGGAAAGGAGCGAAGCTGAGCGTCGGCACCGGCGTCGCCCTGCAGGCCAACACCGCCGGCTTGACGATCGATGCCAGTGGAGGGAGTTTGACCATCCCCGCCAGCTGGACGGAGGCTGTGGGGCAGGATCGCAGCACGAATCTCGGCCACAGCGACACGTTGAAAGTCGGGATGGCCGCGACCACGTCCGTCGGCACCGACTGGGATCTCACGGCCGCGCAAAACATCGCCTTGAACGCCGGCAGGCAGATCTCTCTGAGCTCCGGTCAGGCCTCGATCCGGATCAATCCGGACGGTTCGATCGTGATCAGCGGCACGAGCCTCGATGTGAAGGCGGCCGGAGACCTGCAACTGACCGCGGGCGGAACGCTGACGATCAAGGCCGCGAAGCTCGTCACCAGGTAGCGAGGTCCCGCACGTTCTCGGGACTGGACACCAGGAAGCCGTTGGATGCGACCGTCGACGAAGGATTCGGAATGCGCTGCCACAGCGCCACACTCTGCTGCCAGGCCTCGCGCTCCGCTCGCCGGCCCGCGGGGGGTTGCCGGAACCTCTGCGCTGCGAGTATCTGCGCCCGGCGCGCATAGCCCTCGGCGGCCACGTAGAGCGCCGGCACATCCTCGAACTCCGGCGTCAGCGACGGCTTGATGATGTCGAGCCCCTTGTCGACAGCCTGCTCGGCCTCGCGCCAGCGCCCGAGTCGAGCGAATGCCTGCGATGCGCGCATGTAGCCGAGGGCGAGCTTGCAGCGAGTGTCGTCGTCGGTCCTGGCGTCCGGGGCCGTTCCCAGAACCCTGATACCGAGTTGATAGTGCTGCAGGGCAGTCCGCCAGGCACCCTGGCTCCCGTGCGCGTCCCCCAGCCAGACGTAAATGAACGCTTCGGCGTTCGCCGTCTCGCCCACCTCGTGCAGCGGGCCGTGCAATTCCTCGAATCTCGCGAGTGAGCGCCGGAGCTTGTCGATCCCCGGCGCATAGCGGCCGCGCACGACGTGCACCTTACCCTCGTGGTAGTCGAGCCAGGCCGCATCGTCCTGGAGAATCGCATTCTTCGGATCCTGGCGCGCGAGCGGTTCGATAGTGCTGCGGGCGCGTTGGAACATCGCCGCGGCTCCGGGAACGTCGCCGCGCATCAACAGAACATCGGCGTATTTCATGCGCGAGACGGCCAGCTCGCGCGCCACGTTGACGTCGTCGTCGCCTTTGGGCAGCGCCTCGTAGCGCGCGATCCCCTCTCCGATGGTGGCGAGTGCCTCGTCCAGGCGGTTCATGTGGCCCTCGGCATCGCCGAGAATCACCGTCGCCATGCCGATGCTGCGTGCAAAGCTCCGGTTCCCCGGATCGGCCTGCATGATCTCGAGCTTCAGAGCCCGGTTGGCCCCGTACCAGCCGAGTGCCGCGGCTCGATTGCCGGCGGCGTCCTGCACGAACCCGAGATCCTGGTACTCGACGGCGAGCTCCCGCTTGGCTTTGAGATTGCCGGGATCCCTTGCCAGCAACGGACGGGTGATCGCGAGCGCCCGCTCGAGCTCCCGGCGGCCCGCGTCGCTCGACAGGTCGGAGAACGAGAGAATCCGGTGCATCATGGCGAGATTGACCTGATCGGCGGCATCGCCCGGCCTGGCCCTCGCCACCGCCTCGAAATGCGCCAACGCCTTGCGATTGCTGAGCTCGGCCGCCCGAACATCGCCGACGCTCGCCTCTGTGGTGCTCCCCTGGACGGTTGCGAGGCGCTGATACCCCCACGCAAGCTCGCGCTCGAGATCGGGGTCGCCGGCGGCATCCCTCGCGACGCTGTCGAGGTACTCCACCACACGGTCGAGCAGCACCTTGCGGGCGGGAGTGGCGCCCGGAAGATTCCGTATCGCATCGTTGATGTCGAAGATCAGCGCGTCGGACAGCTTGCGCACGTCGTTGAAGCGGCGCTCGACGCGGGCACGTTCCGCCTGCGCGAGGCTCGCCTGCTGGCGCGCGATGGCCGCCTGCCGGAGTGTGGCGGCGACTCCCGCCGCGATCGCCAGCAGCAGAATCACCGTGGCGGCGACGCCGACCCGATGACGGCGCATGAACTTGCCCGCGCGATAGCCGAGCTCGTCGCCACGCGCGGCAACCGGCAGCCCCTGGAGGTGACGCAGCACGTCCTCCGAAAGCTGCTCGACCGAGGTGTAGCGGCTCTCGGGCTCCTTGCGCAGGGCTTTGAGCACGATGACGTCGAGATCACGGTCGATGTGCGGCCGCCCGGGAGTCGAGCGCGCGAGCACGCTGGGCCTCGCGGGCTCGCGCTCGCACACCTCGCGAATGGCGTCCTGGGTGGAGAGCACCGTGCTTTCGTACGGGCTGCGCCCGGCAAGCAGGTGGTAGAGCACGACGCCGAGCGAATAGATGTCGCTCGCGGTCGTGATAGCGAGCCCGAGGACCTGCTCGGGACTTGCAAACGTGGGCGTCAGCGCATGCATGAGCGTGACGGTCGGAGCAGCACCCGGGTCGGCGCCACCGGGTCGCAGCAGCTTGGCCACCCCGAAGTCCAGCAATTTCACCGACCCGCCGGCGGTGACCAGGATGTTGGATGGCTTGAGATCGCGATGCACCACGAGCCGCTGGTGGGCGTAGCTCACCGCCGAGCACACCTCGCGAAATAATCGCAGTCGGTCATCGACCGCGAGTCCGTGCTGCTCACAATGCCGGTCGATGGGCTCGCCCTCGACCAGCTCCATTACCAGGTACGGCAGGCCGTCCTCGGTCGCGCCTCCGTCCAGCAGGCGCGCGATGTTAGGGTGATCCAGGCTGGCAAGGATCTGCCGCTCGGCGCGAAAGCGCTCCAGCACGTACGCGACGTCGAAGCCACCGCGCACCAGCTTGATCGCCACTTCCTTCTCGTATTGCGCATCGGCGCGACGCGCCCGGTAAACCTCTCCCATGCCGCCGCGCGCGATCAGCGCGAGAAGCTCGTAGGATCCAATGCGCTTGCCCAGCCAGCGCTCGGCACTCGGTGAGGCGTTGCCGCCGGTCAGGTACTCGACCGCCGGCCGGTCGATCACGATGCGCGAGGCCTGCTGTGCCTGCAGGAGCGAGGCGAGCTCCGCGCGCAGCTCCGCGTCTTCACACGCCTCCTCCAGATAGGCGGCGCGCTGCGCCGCGTCCAGTTCGCTCGCCGTGGAGAACAGCTCCTTGAGCCTCGACCAGCGCTCGGGTGTCATGGTTGCGGCAGTATACGATGAGATGCGGTCATCACTGCGGAGGCTCGGCTCGCACGCGAGGTATTCCAACTGCCGCCGTCGACTCTTTTGACAGGGTCGTCTCTCCCCGGCGGCGCGATATTGTCAAACGGCCACGGGCGCCCGGGATTACTTTTGCTCCGCATGCCGCTGCGTGCAATCATTTCCCCGGGGGTCGCGCCGACATGACGGCGAATTCGCGCAAGGACATTACCCAGCTGCTCGTGGAATGGTCTGGCGGTAACGAGGCCGCGCTCTCGTTGCTGTTTCCGCTGGTCTACGAGGAGCTGCGGGTCATGGCGCAGCAGCACCTGCGGCGCGAACGCTCCGCTCACACCCTGCAACGCACGGCCCTGGTCCACGAGGCGTTCCTGCGGCTCGCGGACCAGAAGCAGGTCAGCTGGCGCTCGCGCGCACAGTTCTTCGGCCTCGCCTCCCGGATGATGCGCCGCATTCTGGTCGACTACGCGCGCAGGCGCGGCGCTGCCAAGCGCGGGCAGGACCCTAAGCACCTGGACATCGACGCCGTGGTCGAGGGCGCAGGCGAAGTCGCCGACGCGAACCTGGCGGTGCAGCTGTCGAGCGTCGAGTCGGAGCTCGATTTCGCGCGCTTCGACGTGGTGCTGCAGCGTCTCGAGCGGGTCGATTCCCGACAGGGAAGACTGGTGGAGCTGCGCTTCTTCGGCGGACTCAGTCTGGACGAAGCGGCGGACGTCATCGGAGTGTCGCGCGCCACCGCGAAGCGCGACTGGGCATTTGCCCGGGCGTGGCTGCAGCGTGAACTCGCGGAATAGCCGGATCGCGGATCGCGATCGGCCGGATGGGGTCGTCACGCAACGTACTCTGTGCGCAGTGCTGTTGACGTTGATTGCCGGAGGCACGGCGGCGGCTCCGCCGCCGCAGGCCGCGCCGGCGCTCTCGGTGACCGGCGGCTGGATACACCCGGCGCCAGCCGGTCAGTACGAGACCTGGGCGTTTGCCAGCATCCGCAACGACGGGCCCGCGGATGCGATCGTCGAGGTCCGCAGCCCCGATGCGGCGAGTGTCGTGCTGCGGGCCGGCACGATGACCGACGCCGGGCGGCGCGTGCGGTCCGTCGCCTCGATCCCGGTTCCCCCACACGGCGAGCAGAACCTGTCGGCCGACAGCTGGTTCTTCGCGTTCATCGAATTGCGCCGCGCCCTGCTACCGGGGCAGACGCTCACGGCTACCATCCGCTTTGCCAGTGGCGTGTCGTTGCCGGCCGAATTCCGCGTCATCGCCGCTGAAGGTGACCCGGCCGACTCCGGCAACTGATCGTCCGTGCCCGACGCTCAGGGCTTGCTGCCGTAGTTCTTGATGTAGTCGGCGCGGTTGGTCATCAGGTAGCGCCGATTGAGCGCACGGTTCCGCACGTTTCCCGGCTGGCGCTTCGCGTAGGCATCGGCCGTTTCCTTGATGGCGGCGCTGCGCCGCGCCGCCTGGCGTGCCGCGCGCGTGTCGCCCGCCACCGGTGCCGCTGCCGGGGGCGGCGCCGTGTCCGAGAACAGCCGCTCGCACTGGGCATTGGTCGGCACGTTGGTCAGCGACTTCTCGCCCTGGGCGTTCGTGCACGAATACATCACATCGGCTGCGCGGACGGCGACACTGCCGAGCAGCATCGCGGCGCCGAGCGCAAGGGCTTGCAAAGTGGTCTTCATGTTGATCTGCTCCGTAGGTTCTCTTTGAGTCATCGGCCGGCGCCTCAAGGCACCACCCAGCCGTCGTCGGCCACCAGCACGCTGGCCTCGTCGTAGCGGGCTACATAGGCACCCTTGGAGGCGAACCGCTGACCGTTGCCGAGCGACAGGCGCGGGTACGCGCTCGTGCCTTCGCGGATGCCGAAGGCGCTGCCCGCAATGCGCAGCGCCTGCAGCGCGACCGGCGGGCGCGCTGCAGTGGCGGTTGGGGCGTCACGCGCCGCGGTCGGCGCGACCTGCGTGCGCACGTGGCTCTGCGTGCTGCTGTAATACTCGGCCTCGGCGCGGCCGCCTTCCCGTCGGTTGATCATGGTTTCGGCGCGTTCAATCAGGTAGTCCCGGTACAGGTTGTCGAGCATTTCGGCGACCGTATCGGTCATGAACGCAAAGGCAAAGTACTCCTGCGACTGCATGAGCTCGTCGGTCACGGGCACGTGGCGCTGGTTGAGCCAGGCGCGGAAATATGCCAGGTTGGCGGCCCGGCGTGCCGGCAGCTCGTACGGATAGAGCACGCGAGCCGTGGTGCGCCAGGCGGCTGGCAGCGGCTCATCCGCGATGAGGGTGCCGGAGAAGTAGCTCGGCTGCGTGGGTGGCGGGAGAGCACCCAGGCGAGCCACGTCGTCGCCCCGCAGCCAGCATACGAACGCAGTTTCCTCGCCCGCTGTGCGCAGCGCCGCGGCGAGCGCACCGGCATCGCTGCCGGCGACTTCGCGGTCCTCGACTGTTATCCCGGAGCCGGTCAGCGCGGCGTGGAGAGAGCGCGCGGCCGTACGCGCGACAGGATCGTCCCGATACAGCTGAATTATTCGCTGCGCCGGTGCTGCCGCAGCGGCGCGCAGGGTTGCCGCCAGCACACGGGCTTCGAGTGCCACCCCGGCACTGAAATACAGCGAGTAACGCGGTGCGTCGGTCGGCGCCAGCGGCACACTCGGGAACCAGCACGGCACGGCGTTCCGGTCGCAGAACGCATCGACCGGCGCCCAGTCGGATGTCCCGAGGCCGGAGAGCAGCGCGAAGACGGGCTGGCGGGCATAGCGCTCGTCGAGCTGCCGCCCCCAGCTGTCTGAGGGGCCCTCGAGCTCCCAGACGTCGAGTGTCCAGCGCCGCTCCGTGCCGAGTACGAGTTCCGCGGCGGAGGTCATGTGGTGCCGCGTTCCTTGCCCGGCGACCTTGGTGCTGCCGTTCTTCTGGGCGACCATCTTGCGCGCCATGCTTATGAAGAGTGCACGGCGCTCAGCCGGCACGTCGGGCGTGATCACGGTGGCGAAGCGGATCGTGTCGGCAGTCACGCCGGGTGACCAGTGACTCGAGAGCTGACGCAGGTATGCGAGCAGCGACTGCAGATCGCCGTCGGCCAGGCGATAGCGGGGCATGAGCTCATTGAGGCGGGTGCCGTCGGCACGCTGCCCGGTCCGCAGCAGCCGGGCGATGTCCGCTTCGCTGTAGGGCTCGTGGGCGCGATTGAAGGCCTTGCCGGAGCGTGGATCCATCGTCGCGATTACCCGATCGCCTGTGCCGAACAGTGCATTGCCGGTGATGGGCGGAATCTGGATGTCCGCCTCGACGCTGCCCATGCCGCTCGGCCGGTGACACGCGACGCAGGCGACTGGCTCGCCGGAGACGACTACGCTGCCCAGGCGGACTCCGCTCAGGCTGCTGCCGTCGGCCAGGATGGCGGACTCGTAGAGCCGCCGGCCCGCGTCGATGTCGCCGGCCGCGCGTACCGTGCAGGCGGCGAGCAGCGCGAGCGCGCCGAATGCCACCCGGTACCGGCGGCGGCCGTCTGCGATGCGGGTGATCGTGCTGCCGATCACGGGCGGTTCTCCCCCGGCTCGATGCCGACCAGCTCGAGTTCGAACTGCAGTACCTGATTCGGTCCCACGTCGGTACCCGCGCCGCGCTCACCGTAGGCGAGTGCTGCCGGCAGGACGAGCTGCCATTTGGAACCCGCGCTCATCGTGAGCAGCGCCTCGCGCAGACCCGGAATGGCCTGAGCGACGATGAGGCGCCCCGGCTGCTCGTCCGGTGACCTCTCGAACTCGGTGCCATTCAGCAGCGTGCCACGGTAGTTGGCGAGCACCACGTTACCGATCAGCGGCTTCGCGCCCGTGCCGGCCTTGAGAACGCGGTACTGCAGGCCGCTCGCCGTGGTCAGCACACCCGCCTGTTTGCCGTGTTCCGCAAGAAACCGCGTGCCGAGCTCGCGGTTGCGCTCGGCCTCAGCACGACGGTTGAGCACCATGTTGCGATGGATATCCTGCTGCACCCGGCTCATCACTGCCCGCAGCTCCTTTTCGCTCAGCAGCAGCTCGCCGTCGCCGAAGCCGTCGCGCAGGCCGCGAACCAGCATGTCGAGATTGATCGCGACGTCGTCCTTGCGAAGATTGCGCGCCGTCTGCGCGCCGATCGCGTAGCTCTCCTGCGCGGCCCGGTCCTTGAAGCCTGGCTGCCGATCGGCACTGCGCGCACTGCTCGCGCCGCACACGGCGGCGAGTACCAGCGCTATTGCGAATCGGTGCATCCGTACCTCCAGCTGGCGTGGGCTGGCCCGCGGTGCGCAGCACGCACCGCGGGCCGAACCGCTCAGGGCAGCGTCGTGATCGTGACCGTCGTGCTGCCGTTTACCCCGCCGGCCGTAACCGCCTGCACCTGGAACGTGTAGGTCGCATTGCGGTTCAGACCCGTAACCGTACTCGTCACCGCCGTGGCACCCAGGTTGGTCGTGGTGAGTCCGCCGGTGAGCGTGCTGCCGTTGGCGCGCACCAGGCGGATGGCGGTGACGGTCGCACCGTCCGGACTACCGAGGGCCCAGTTCAGCGTCACGCTGCGACGGCCGACACCGGGGGTCACCGGCGTGACGTTCGTCGCCGCGAGACCGGTCGGCGCGTTCGCGAGCTGCCGTGCCGTCACGGTGTTGGAGCTGGCGCCGTTCGCGGAGGTACCCGCGACGTTCACCGCAACCAGGTAGTAGCGGTACTGCAGGTCAGGCTGCAGCGCGGGCGACGTCCAGCCCGTACCGGTCACGCCGGTTGCAACCGCAGTCGCGGTGCCCCAGGCCCCACCCCCACCGGTGCGCGACTGCTGGTAGACCGTGTAGGTCACGCCGGCCGCCGGCGCGGCGAAGCTCAGCGCGATCGTCGGCGCAGCGGTGCTCACCGGCGCCGCGGTCGCCGTCGGCGCCGCGGGCGGCGGCGGCGGTGCGGGCGGCTGGAAGCTGAAGGTCGCCGAGTAGGCACTGCTGCCGACGGCGTTGACCGCCATGACATGGAAGTAGTACGTCACGTTCAGACTCAGGCCCGTGAACGGGACGCTCGTGCCGACCACGTTCAGCACGGTCTGCAGACCGCGCGTGAAGGACGCGTTGGTCGCACGCTGCACGGTATAGCTGGTCGCAGGACCCGTCGCCGGCGCGATCCAGTTCAGCACCACGCTGCTGGAGGTCGCAGAGCTCGCCGTGCAGCAGGTCGGAACGCCCGGGGGCACGGTCGTGGCGGGCGTGGTCGCGCTGGCCTGACCGGACGGGGTGCTCGCGCCGGTGGCATTCGCCGCGGTGACCTGGAACAGGTAGGTCGTCGACGGCAGCAGACCGTTGACGGTCGTGCCGAGGCCCGCGAGCGGCGGGAGGGCGGTCCAGCTGGCGCCGTTGTCCGCGCTGTACTGCACCGTATAGGTGGCCGCGCCATTGAGCGAGGCCGTCCAGGCGAGAGTCACGCTGGTCGGGCTGACCGCGCTCGCCGTGAGGCCGGCCGGCGCCGCCGGCAGCGTCAGCGCGCTCGCCGCGTTGGAGGCCGCGCCCGGACCGGAGACGTTCCTCGCCACCACCGAGAACGTGTAGGCGGTATTCGGACCCAAGCCGCTGACGAGCGCGCTCGTGCCGTTGTAGGCGACGGTTGCGGCACCGGGCACGCCACCCACCGTGTAGGTGAGACCGGCGGCATTGGCCGGCGCAGTCCAGGACAGCGCGACGCTGCTCGAGGTGATCGTACCGACCGTCAACTGGGTCGGTGCGGCCGGCAGTGTCGTGCCGGTGGCCGGGGCCGAGGGCGCGCTGGTGCCGGCGGCGTTGACGGCCGCGACGGTGAACGAGTAACCGGTATTCGGCGCGAGCCCGCCGACGAGGTCGGGCGAGCTGGCCGCCACGGCTGCGCCGCCATTCATGGACACGAGATAGCCGGTGACCTGCTGTGCACCGGGTGAGGCCGGCCAGTTGACGGTGAGCGAATTCACGGTCGGGTTGCTTACCGTGACCCCCGCGGGTTGCGCCGCCAGCATTACGACGGTCGCGGCGGTCGAAAGCGCCGAATTGCTCGGCGGCACGCTGTTGACCGTCAGCGAGTTCGACGACAGCGTCTCGCCGGCCGCGGTCACCGCCACCACGCGATAGGAATAGCCGGTCACCGCGGCATTGGCGGCCAGCACCGCCATGATGGTGTAGCTATAGGTGTTGCCCGGCGACACGCCGTTGTCGACGAAATTGCCGGCCGGCTGGTTGGCCGCCAGCGGTGTGGCACCGCCGTTGCGATACACGTCGTAGCCTGTCGCGCTCGCCGGCAGCGGCGGGAGCACCAGGGTCACCGAGCTCGCGGTCTGCGCGAGCACCGTCGGCGCCGCCGGAGTCGGCAGCGCCGAACCGGTTGTCACGACCGGATCCACATAGCTGGTCGCGTTGGCCGGCGCATTGACCGGCGCGGTGATCGGATTGATGGTGTGCAGACCCGCGGAGACCGGCACATAGGTTCCCGGCACGTTGTTGATCACGTCCGCGCGGTCGACCCGGAAGCCGATCTCGTTGTTCGGATTGCCGAGGAACCCGGTTGGGTTGGTGATGACATCGTACGCCGTCAGCAGGGCCGGCACCGGCGTCGGATCCGTCCAGCTGATGGTGATGCCCGAGCCGGAGGCAGTGGCGCTGTTCACGTTGAACGCGGGCGCGAGGACCTCCTGCGCATGGAAGATGAACGGCCGCATGAAGTCGTTTTCTTCGTGGCCGAGAATGTGGCAGTGCCAGACGTACTC
>DASSQU010000008.1:0-10331 GCA_035702325.1 Steroidobacteraceae bacterium | reverse complement strand
GTCCCGGGACAGTCGTCAGGTGGTCGCGTGAAGGTCGGCGACTTGTGCAGCCGGCAGCCGGTCTGCGTCAGCGGCGCGGATACGCTGCTCCAGGCAGCGGGACTCATGCGCGACCGCCAGGTCGGTGCCATCGTCGTCACGGCGGCGTCAGCTGGCGACCCGATTCCGGTCGGGATACTCACCGATCGCGACATCGTGCGCGCGCAACTCGAGCGGCCGGTGGATCTCGGCCAGGTGCGCTGCGCGGACGTGATGTCACGTGAGCCGCTCGAGCTGCGCGAGAATGCATCCGTCGACGAGGCGATTCGCCGCCTGCGCAGCCGTGGCGTGCGGCGTGCGGTCGTCGTCAGCTCGAGCGGAGCGATGGTCGGCGTGGTTTCATTCGATGATCTGCTGGCGCACATCTCAGTGAAGCTGGCAGCGCTGGCGCGTCTGACCAGGCGCCGCCCCGAGGCCCCGCGGGGACGTCCGCAAGGCTGAGGCGCTTCAGCCGCGGATGCGCGTCTGCCCTGACCGGCGCGGGCCGCCTCGCAGGACCGCAATCCGTCGCCGCACGGCGACAGTTCACGCGTTTGTTAGAATCGGCACGTGACGAGGTACGCAGCGATGCCTGTGGGGGGCACCGACCCCGCGAGCAGGCGGCCTCCGGAGAGGTTGTGCGCTGCCGAGACCGCTCTGTTCCTCGATGTTGACGGCACGCTGCTCTCGATCGAATCGAGCCCCGATGCCGTGACCATCGACGGCGCGCTGCGCGCCCTGCTCGGAAATCTCGCCCGGCGCCTGGGCGGCGCGCTCGCCCTGGTAAGCGGCCGCAGTATCGCCGCACTCGATGCACTGCTCGATCCGCTCAGGCTCCCAGTGGCCGGAGTCCATGGCTTCGAGCGCCGCAACGCCTCCGGCACGGTTGCAACGCGCGCGTCCCCGCAGCGCCGCGGCCTCGATGAGGCGCGGCATCAGATGGAGCGCTGGGTGCAGGCCTATCCGCGCCTGATCCTCGAAGACAAGGTGTGCGCGCTCGCGCTGCACTACCGCCAGCTGCCGCAACTCGAGCCCGTGCTCGTCGATGCGGTGAGCGGCATCGCGGCACACCGGCAAGGCCTCAGGGTGCAGCGCGGCGCCATGGTCGTCGAGATCATGCCCGCCGGAGTCGACAAGGCCACCGCGATCGCCGAGTTCATGGCCGAGCCGCCCTTTCGTGGCCGGCAGCCGGTATATGCGGGAGACGATCTGACCGACGAGCCGGCGTTCCAATGGGTGAACGCGGCCGGCGGCATCTCGATCGCGGTCGGTGACGCGGACCCGACGGTGGCGCACTCACGCCTCGGCTCGGTCGAGGCGCTGCGCCGCTGGCTGCGGCGGCTCCTCGGGGAACAGTCGTGATCGCGGCCCGGCTCGCCGCCACGTCGGTCGCCGCGCAGTCCGCGACCCTCGGCGATCTCGGCGTGGTCGGCAACGGGCAGATCACCGCGCTGGTGCGCGCCGACGGCAGCATGCCGTGGTGCTGCTGGCCGCGCCCGGACGGCGACCCGCTCTTCTGCAGCCTGCTCTCGCCCGTCAAACCCCAGTGCGGCACTTTCACGATCCGGCTCGCCGGGCAGGTGGAGTGCGGGCTGCGCTACCACCGCAACACCGCCATCCTCGAGTCGAGCGCGCGCGACGCACACGGCAACGCCATCCGCGTCATCAACTTCTGCCCGCGCTTCGTGCGCCACGGACGGCTGTACCGCCCCACGATGCTCATACGCCGCATCGAGCCGGTGAGCGGCCGGCCGACGGTGCAGATCGGCGTACGGCCGGCGGGTGAGTACGGGGCCCGCCCCCTCGAGCTGCATCTCGGCAGTCATCACGTGCGCTACCTCGGCGCCGCACAGGCGCTGCGTCTGACGACCGACTCGCCGGTGTCGCATCTGGCCGAGGAGCGGCCATTCGTGCTCGACCGGCCGATCGACCTGGTGCTGCACGAGGACGAGACGCTCGCCACGCCCGCCCACGACGTGAGCGCCGACACGCTGCGTGCCACCACGCGTTACTGGGAGCAGTGGGTGCGCGGGCTCGCGATCCCCTTCGAGTGGCAGGAGGCGACCATTCGCGCGGCGATTACCCTGCAGTTGTGCACCTACGACGACAACGGCTCGGTGCTGGCCGCGCCAACCACTTCGATCCCCGAAGCCCCCGGAAGCGGGCGCAACTGGGATTACCGGTACTGCTGGCTGCGCGACGCGTACTTCACCGTGCAGGCTCTCAATCGACTCGGTGCGACCGAGACCATGGAAGCCTTCCTGCGCTACCTCGATGACGTGGTAGCGCACCAGGGAGACGCGCCGCTGCAGCCGGTCTACGGCATCACGGGCGAACATGACCTCAGCGAG
This sequence comes from Steroidobacteraceae bacterium, assembly GCA_035702325.1. Classification (GTDB taxonomy): domain Bacteria; phylum Pseudomonadota; class Gammaproteobacteria; order Steroidobacterales; family Steroidobacteraceae; genus 13-2-20CM-66-19. The sequence continues at coordinate 7,962 of DASSQU010000008.1, read as the reverse complement.
CGCACCGTCGACACCCTCAGCGGCGTGGCGGGCATGGGACCGGTGCGGGTCGGCAATCTCGCCTACCGGCAGCGCCAGCACGATGTCTACGGCTCGGTGATTCTCGCGGCGACACAGAGCTTCTTCGACCAGCGACTCGAGCACCCCGGGGACCTGGAGCAGTACCGGCGGCTCGAAGCGCTCGGCGAACGTGCCGTGCCACTGTTCGACCAGCCGGATGCGGGCCTGTGGGAATTTCGCGGCCGGGAACGCCGCCATACGTTCTCGGCGTCAATGTGCTGGGCGGCCTGCGACCGCCTGGCGCGCATCGCTGCGCGCCTCGGCCTCGCCGACCGCACCCGCTACTGGGGCGAGCGTGCCGATACGCTGCGCAACGCGGTCCTCGGCCGCGCCTGGGACGCCGCGCGCGGCACGCTGTCGGCCTGCTTCGACGAGGAGGTGCTCGATGCCAGCCTGCTGCTGCTGCCCGAACTCGGCATCCTGGCGTGGCGCGACCCGCGTTTCATCGCCACGCTCGGGGCCATCGAGCGCGAGCTGCGCGCCGGGGATTTTCTGCTGCGCTACCGGCATCCCGACGACTTCGGCGGCATCACCCATGCTTTCACCGTGTGCTCGTTCTGGTGGGCCAATGCCCTGGCCGGCACCGGGAGGCTCGAAGAGGCGCGCGCGCTGTTCGGCAAGCTGCTCGCGGTGCGCAACTGCGTCGGTCTGCTCTCGGAGCACGTCGACCCGGCCAGCGGCGCCCTGTGGGGCAACTTTCCGCAGACCTACAGCATGGTGGGCATCATCACGACGGCCATGCGTCTCAGCCGCCGCTGGGAGGACGAGGTATGAGCCGCATCGTCCACGTCTCGAACCGCGTCGCGATCCCGAAGGGCTCGACCTCCCCCGGCGGTCTCGCGGTGGTGCTCGCCGGGACGCTGCGCGATGCGGGCGGAGTGTGGTTCGGCTGGAGCGGGGAGACGCACCCGGACAGCGAGCCTCAGCCACCCCTGCAGGAGCAGCTGCATCAGGGCACGAGCTACCTCACCCTGAGCCTTCCCGAGACGATGCAGGAGCTGTTCTACAGCGGCTTCGCCAACGGCTCACTGTGGCCGCTGTTGCACTATTTCCTCGACAGCTTCCAGTACCGCGACGAGGAGTTTCAGGGGTACCTCGCGGTCAACGCTCTGTTCGCACGCGAGCTCGCGCCGCAGCTGCACCGCGACGACCTGGTCTGGGTGCACGACTATCACCTCATGCCGTGCGGCCAGCGACTGCGCAGCGAGGGCGTGACCCAGCCGATCGGGTTCTTCCTGCATACACCCTTCCCGCACTACGAGGTGCTGCGGTCGCTCCCGGTGCATCGCCAGCTCCTCGAGTCGCTGCTCGCCTACGATCTGCTCGGCTTCCAGACCGAGACCGACCAGCAGTCCTTCCTCGGCGCCGCCGCTGCGGTTCTCGGCCGCGAGTGTGTGACCGCCGGCGCAGCGGTGTCGACCGCGGAGCGCCTGACACGCACCGGGGTATTCCCCGTGGGCGTCGATCTCGCCTATACCACCCGTGCCGCAACCAAGATTGCCCCGAGCGCGCGCGTGCGCGACATGATGAACGGTCTTCGCGGGCGGCGTCTCATCATCGGCGTCGACCGCCTCGACTACAGCAAGGGCCTGTTGCAGCGATTTGCAGCCTTCCAGCTGTTCCTCGAGGAGTGCCCGGAGCACCGTGGCAAGGTGACCTACGTGCAGATCGCGCCGCTCGGACGCCAGAACGTCCAGGCCTACGGACGCATCCGCCACGCGCTCGAGCGCAGCGCCGGCAACATCAACGGGCGATTCGCCGACGTCGACTGGACACCGATCCGCTACCTCAACCGCAACTTTCCGCACCCAACCCTGCTCGCATTCCTGCGGCTCGCCGAGGTGTGCCTGGTGACGCCGCTGCGCGACGGCATGAATCTCGTTGCCAAGGAGTTCATCGGCGCCCAGGACCCGGGCAACCCGGGCGTCCTGGTCCTCTCCGATCGCGCCGGAGCCGCCGCGGAGCTCAGCGACGCGCTGCTCGTGAATCCCTACGACACGCGCGGCATCGCCCGCGCACTGCGGGAGGCACTTGCCATGCCCCGTCAGGAGCGCCGGGCGCGCCACGCCAGGCTGCTCGAAGCGCTGCGCGCCAACGACGTGCTGGCATGGCGCTCGCGCTTCCTCGCCAGCCTGAGCGGCAGAGGCGAGCAGCTGCGCCTCGAGCGTGCGGCGCGCATGGCGCACTGAAGCGGCACGGGCAAGCTCCGGGACTAGGCTTCCTCGGGAATGATGCACGCGACGGTGGAGCCCATGTTGATCCTGGTCCCATCGCGGGCCTTCCCGAGTCGCATGTATTCGTCGAAGATCAGGTAGTGGACGACGTGACGGAACCGTAGCGCCCGCTCGACGGGCCAGTCGGTAAAGCTCTCCTCGGCATGTCGGATGATCTCTGCGGCCCGCTTATGGTCCGGGCCGAGGCGCCGCGCGACCACCTCTTGATAAAGCGGCCGCCCGGACAGCTCCGGATGCTCGCGTTGCGCGGCATGGAAGAGGTCCAGCAATTCTTTGCTCGCGTGCCTGGCAAACCGGCGTTCGCGGCTTCGCGCAGTGCCCCACATCTGCTATCTGCCCTCCCTCGCTGCGGCACGGCACAACGAGCGCAGCAACATTAAAGTTTGCACGAAAACGTCTGGCACGAAAACGCCGACTGCGATCCCGGAGTTCCCTGCGCCGCGAGACCCGTCCACCATGTCGCCTATCGGAGACAGCTCGTTGGAATCGATCCCCGCGGGGGGTCCGCGCTAGTATTCCAGCCGGGGGAGGTTTGCAACGCGGCTGCGAAATCACATGCACGGCTACTTCAGGGACTGGTGGCAGGGCCTCAAACCGCTCGAGCCGGCGCCGATCGAGCGTGGATCAAGCGACGCCGGCAGTGCCCCGGGCGAGCCTGCCGGGGCCGCGGCGGAGCCCGCACGTCGCATCTACTCGGCGGATCAACCGATCACCAGCAAGGACCAGGATCGCTTCAACCGGTGGCCGTTCGCGAAGCGCATTGCCGACACCATTGCTAACGGCAGGGATCCCTCGAGCCTGGTCATCGGTCTGTACGGGGCCTGGGGTGACGGCAAGACTTCCACCCTGGGCTTGATGCAACAGGCCCTTGCAGAACACCCCGACGTCATCCTGCTGAGATTCAACCCCTGGGAGTTCGCCAGCGAGAATCAGCTGCTGCGCGGCTTCTTCGACTCTCTCGCTGATGCCCTCGGCCGTTCGCTCCCGGCGCGCAGCGGGGATATCGGCACGATCCTGAGGAAGTATGGCGCCATCCTCTCGGGAGCCGCAGCCGAACCGGGGCGGGCGGCGAAACCGGGCCCGGGGCAGAGCGCCGTACCGCCTGGCGAGCCCCTGTCATCCGTCGAACTGCAGCAGTTGCGAATGCAACTCGAGGAAATCCTGCAGCACAGCGGCAAGCGCGCGGTCGTACTGCTGGACGACATCGACCGGCTCGAGCACGCCGAAATTCATACGATATTCAAGCTCGTGCAGTTATCGGCCAGCTTCCGGCACACGAGCTACGTTCTGGCGTTCGACGCTGAGATGGTCGCTGCGGCTCTGGGAGCGAAGTATGGCGACGGTGGCATCGCCGCCGGCAGGAGCTTCCTGGAGAAGATCGTGCACGTTCCTCTCCACCTGCCACCCGCCGAAACGCTCGAGCTGCGCAAGATAGCGCTGGAGGGCGTCGATGAAGTGATGATCCAGCACGGCTTCGATCTGACACGCGAGCAGATCGAGCGGTTTACCGCTGCTTTCGTCGATGTCTTCGAACCGCAGCTGCAGACGCCGCGCCAGGCAAAGCGATTCGCCAACGCCATATCCTTCGCCCTCCCCCTGCTGCAGGGCGAAGCGAATCCGATCGACGTAATGCTCATCGAGGCCATCCGGGTATTCCTGCCCAGGCTCTATACGGGTATTCGCGACAACCCGGATCTGTTCCTGGCATCGAGCCGCGAAGCCGGCGGGAACGCAAACGCCGCCGCCCGGAAGCGCCTCGATCATCTCATCAACGCCGCGCTCGGCGAATCCGGCATCACCGACCCGGACACGATTCGCCGCCGGCTGATCGACGTCCTGTTCCCGCGCTGCGGACCAACGGAGTACGGGGACGACTGCGAGCTGCGGTGGTCCAGGGAACAGCGGGTGTGCTCGCGGGAATATTTCGGTCGCTATTTTTCCTATGCCGTGCCCCCCGGGGACATCGGCGATGTCGAAGTTCGACAGTTCATCGACAGCGTGCGTGAAGGGAACGCCGCGCCGAAGGAAATCCGGGCGCGACTGCTGTTGTTTGCCGAGCGCCGGGCCATCCCCCGGCTGCTGACCAAGCTGCGATACCAGGAAGAAACCCTCGATGCGCAGGCCGCACAGCGCGTCGCGTTGGCGATTGCACCCAATGGCGCGCTCTTCCCCAAGGAAACCGGAGCCCGGGTATTCGGCTCCAGCTTCATGCAGGGCGCCATTCTCATCCGGCAACTGTTGCGACGCGTACCGCCGAACGTGCGGGAGAAACTCGCGGTGAAGGTCGCGCAGATCGCCGAGCCGTTGTCGTTCGCGGCCGAATGTTTTCATTTCATGCGGTTCTCCAGGGAGGAGAGCGCCGCGGAGCGAATGCTTCGGCCCCAGGCGGAGGCGCTGGTGGGCAGGACCCTGGCGAGCCGCATTTACGATGCCGCCCCCGTGGGAGAGCTGTATGCAGCGTTCGGCAGCGATACTCCGCAGCTGCTGTGGCTGTGGAAGAACATGGGCGTGCAGGGAGAAATGGAGGCCCACCTGCGGCAGTGGCTGAGCGAGTCTGCCGACGCGGTCGATGCCTTCCTGGCTGCATTTGCCGGCGGCGCCTGGGAGCCGGGATCCGCGCCGTCCCGTGCTGCCGAATTCCGCCGCGACTCGTACGATCGCGTCGCAGAGCTCATCGATCCGCAGTTCATTCTGGAGCGCCTGCGCGCCGCGCACGGCGATCGATTGCAGGACGGCCAGCCCGAGCCGCAATCCGCGGACGCATGGAAACGCGAGACGGGCCGGCGCTTCGCCGCCATGCATGACATGGCGCTCGGGGAACGGCACGGGCGCCCCGCAGACGGCCGGCAGCCCGATGCCGGCGCGGTGGTCGAAGCAACGGCGCCCGAGCCACCGCTGCCTGCGTCCGCGATGCCGACGCTCTCGCCACGGCCGGCGGTCCCCCCGACGCTCAAGGGTTAGCCTCAGCACCGCAGATCTTTCCGCGGCCACTGTCGCAGTCTTAAGATGGCGGCACCGTCACTTCGCCGGCCACGCGAGGAGGTCGTCATGAAAGCCGTCGCTTTGCTGGTAGTTCTAGCGGGCATCCCGGGCAGTGCTCTGGCGCAGGAGAGCGTGGCGCAGAGCGTGACGCCCGATCGTCTCGGGAGCTGGGCGCCACGCGATGCAGACAGTTGCGACACCATCTACGGTGCCGGCCGTCAACTTTGTCTCGCCGACCGCTACCGCATGCGCCAGGAGCAGCAGGCACAGGACGAGCAGACCGTGCTGCAGCGTGCGCAGGCCGAGAATCTCCGGCTGCACAACGAGCTGCTGCGCCGTCAACTGGCGCATGCCGAGGCCCCGGCCGCCACGGCGAGCGCAGCCGAGCTGGCTTCGACGCCGGGCTTCGCCGACTGGCAGACAGAGAATCGCTGGTTCGGTTCGGACCGCGCGCGCACCGAATATGCACTGCTGTACGCCAGGGACCTGCGCCAGCAGCAACCGGAGCTCAACGGACGGCCGTTTCTGAACGCCCTGTCCGTGCGCGTCAGGGAAGTCTTCGCACCGTCCAAGCGCTGATCGCCGGCGGCTTGGGCGTGACGCCGGCCTAGCTCTTGAGCTTGTAGCCGGTCTTGAAGATCCAGCTCACCGCGCCGACGCACAGCGCGAGAAAGCCGAGGGTCGCCGCCGCACTCGCCAGCACGTTCACGTCCGCGGCGCCGAAGAAGCTCCAGCGAAAGCCGCTGATCAGGTATACCACCGGGTTGAACAGCGTGATCTTCTGCCACACGGGCGGCAGCATGCTGATCGAGTAGAACGCGCCGCCGAGGAACGTGAGGGGCGTGAGGATCATGAGCGGCACGACCTGCAGCTGCTCGAAGCTCCCGGCGGACAGGCCGATGATGAAGCCGAGCAGGCTGAAGGTTACCGCGGTGAGAATCAGGAAGGCCGCCATCCACAGCGGATGCACCATCTCATAGGGCACGAACAGCCGCGCGGTCGCGAGGATCAGTATGCCGAGCATCACCGACTTGGTGGCCGCGGCCCCGACATAGCCGATGAGCACCTCGACGTACGAGACCGGGGCCGACAGCAGCTCGAAGATCGTGCCGGACCACTTGGGCAGATAGATCCCGAACGAGGCGTTGCCGACGCTCTCGGTGAGAATCGACAGCATGATGAGGCCCGGGACGATGAACGAGCCGTAGCTCACGCCGTCGACCTTGCCCATGCGCGCGCCGATCGCCGCGCCGAACACCACGAAATACAGCGCGGTGGAGAGCACCGGCGCAGCGATGCTCTGCATCAGGGTGCGGAAGGTCCGCGCCATTTCGAAGCGATAGATCGCCCGGATTGCGTACACGTTCATGCGCGCTCGCTCACCAGCCCGACGAAGATGTCCTCGAGCGAGCTCTCGGTGGAATGCAGGTCCTTCACCTCGATGCGCAGCTCGCTCAGGCGCTTGAGCAGCGTCGGAATCCCGGTCTCGCGGCTGCTGGCGTCGAAGGTGAACACCAGCGTGTGCCCCTCGTCGGTCAGCTCGAGCGGATAGTCCGCCAGACCCGCCGGGATCTGGGCGAGCGGACGCGGCAGGTTCAGTATCAGCTGCTTCTTGCCGAGCTTGCGCATCAGCAGTGCCTTCTCCTCGACGACGATCAGCTCCCCCCGGTGAATCACTCCGATCCGGTCGGCCATCTCCTCGGCCTCCTCGATGTAGTGCGTGGTGAGGATCACCGTCACCCCGCCCTCGCGCAGCCGCCGCACCAGCTGCCACATCTCGCGCCGCAGCTCGACGTCCACACCCGCGGTCGGCTCATCGAGGAACAGGATCTGCGGCTCGTGCGACAGGGCCTTGGCGATCATCACGCGCCGCTTCATGCCTCCGGAAAGCGTCATGATCTTGTCGTCGCGCCGCTCCCACAGCGACAGCTCGCGCAGAATCCGCTCGCAATGGGCGGCATCCGGCGGCAGGCCGAACAGTCCGCGGCTGAAGGTCACGGTTGCCCAGACGCTCTCGAAGGTGTCGGTGTGCAGCTCCTGTGGGACCAGGCCGATCTTGCGGCGTGCCGCGCGGTAGTCGTGCAGAATGTCGTGACCGTCCGCCACCACCGTGCCGGCGCTCGGTGTGACGATGCCGCAGATGATGTTGATGAGCGTGGTCTTGCCGGCGCCGTTCGGGCCAAGGAGCGCAAAGATCTCGCCGCGCCGGATCGTGAGGGCGATGTCGCGGAGCGCGGTCAGGCCGTTCGCGTACGTCTTGCGAAGCCCCGCCACCGTCACGACGGGAGCGGGAGCCGACTGTGGGTGCGCACTGGCGCCTGGCGTTGCTGGCATCGGAATGGGCGATATCCTAACCTTGCCGGCGGGAAATTTCGCCCGCGCCGGCAACGGAGGCTCGCTATGAGGATCACGGGCAACACGATGCTGATCACCGGTGGCGGCTCGGGCATCGGCCTGGCACTAGCCGGGGAATTCTCCAGGCTCGGCAACCGAGTGATCGTCGCCGCGCGCTCGGCGCGCAAACTGCAGGTGGCCGCCGAGCGGGGATTCGAGCAACTTACGGTCGACATGGCCGATCGCGACAGTGTCGAGTCCCTGGCGCGAACGGCGGTAGCGAGGTTTCCGGCCCTGAACGTCGTGGTTCACAACGCGGGCGTCATGAAGAATGAGAATCTGCGGACTACGA
>DASSQU010000007.1:0-3248 GCA_035702325.1 Steroidobacteraceae bacterium | reverse complement strand
ACCTCGCTGCCGAGGGTGTGCGAGGGGAAGTACTCCATGGAAATGGCGTAGTTGCCCTGGATGTACAGGAAGTCGTAGATGCGGATGACGTTCTTGTGGGTGATCTTGCGCGAGTAGCGCAGCTCGTGGACGAAGCGCTTCATCACTTCCTCGTCCCCCGAGACGTTCGGGTTGAGGAACTTGAGGATCAGGCGCTCGTCGACCACCGTGTCCTCCATCAGCAGCACGGTGCCGAAGGCGCCGCGCCCGATGCGGTCGATGTACTTGTAACGGCCCTCGAGGATGTCGCCGGGCTTGAGCGTGCCGATGTCGAGCCGTCCGGCGGCTGCGGCGGCGGCCTCGGCCTGGCGCCGTGCCTGGTCGTTGATCACCACCGTGCGGGTGGGCTCGGGGGCCGCCGCCTGGGGCGGGGGGCGCGCGCCGCTCTGCGCCGCAGCGGGCGGCATGGTCGGCGCCCCCGCCGCGGAGCCGGGCGTGCCCGGGGCCTGCGGAACGATGCCGGCGATGCGGTTATCGAGCTCGGTGACGGCCGCCGCGGCCATGCGCGAGATGGTCTGGTCCGCCGAGGCGGCCTGCGCCTGCAGCTCCTGGCGCACCTGATCGGCGCGGGTCTCGTCCGCCACCTTGGAGAGTGCCTGCATCGCCTCGATGCGGATCTCGCGCTCGGGACGACCCACCAGCGGCAGCAGTGTGTCGACCAGCTTGGCATCGCCGAGCTTGCCGAGCGCGCGCACCACGATCGGCAGGGCCTTGCCGTGGCTGCCGGTATGCAGCATCTCCATCAGGCGCGGCACCGCGCGCTTGCTGCCGATCTCCGCGAGCGCATCCACGGCACGCTCGCTCACCCACCAGTCGTTGTCGCGGGTCGCCTGGATGAGCGAGTCGACTGCGCGCTCGTCCTTGGTCTGATTGAGGATCTCGATCGCCGCGCGGCGGATGTCCTCGTCCTTGTCGCGCACCAGCTGCAGCACGGCGTCGATCACCTTCGGGCCGCCGATCTTGCCGAGCGCATCGGCGGCGCGGCTGCGCACCCACCAGTCGCTGTCCTTGAGCGCCGCCAGCAGATACTTGACGGACTTGGCGTCGCCGATCTCGTTCAGCACCTCGACCGCTGCCCGGCGCGCATTCTCGTTCTCGTCCTTGAGCACCTCGATGAGGTAGCGGATGGTGTCCGGATGGTTCGCCTTGATCACCACGTCGATGGCGCGGTTCAGCACGTCGATTTCCGGGTCGCGCAACAGCGCGCACACGCGCTCGACGTCGATCGGGCCGTCCATGCGCTGCAGCGCCGAGAGCGTCGCGCCGCGAATCAGCTTGTTGGGGTCCTTGAGCAGCATCTGCAGCGCCGTCTGGACCTCCGGCGTATTGAAGCGTGCCAGAGTGTTGATGATGTGCACGCGCGCGATCGGATCCTTGCCCTGAACGCGGCCGAGGAGCTCGGGAATCGCGGAGCGGTCGGCGATCTCGCCGATGATGCGAAACAGCGCCGCCTTCTCGTTCGGCTCCTGGGCATAGGCGGCGGCCAGCAGCTCGCGGACGGTGAAGCGTGATTTTTGCGCCGCGATGATCTCGAGCACCGCGGACTTGGAGATCCCCGGGGTGCTGAGCGCCTCGAGCAGCAGGTGCGCCGGATAGTTGCGGCTGCTGGTGAGCGCCCAGGAAATCCCCGAGATCACGCGCGGGCTGCCTTCGACCAGCCCGCGGACGAACTGCGGGAACGTCTTCTGGCTGACCAGTCCGGACAGCACCTCGACGAAGGCCATGGTGGAGCCCTTGTCCGCGTCGGGCAGCGCCGCGAACACCGATTCGATGGCCCCCGGTCCGACCTCCTTCAGCCGGGCGACGGCCTTCTGCGTGGCGGCACCGTGCGGGTCGTTCGAGGAGCGGATCTCGGTGACCAGCCGATCGGCGCGCAGGTTGGTGAAGAAGCTCATTCGGCCATCACCGCCGGTGCACCGCCGCGGCCGCAGCCCCGGCGGCAGTGCGGGCGCGGGTCGGTGCGTTTGTGGAGCGCGGATATAGTCAAAGGGCGTTTGAGCGGTGGCTCGTACCAATTATGCCACAGCGCCCGAGCCGGGCCGCCAGGTGAGCCCTCATGCGCGCCGCCCGCCCAGCCTCTACAATCCGCGCCCCGTCCCGGCATTATTTCACGATGAGCCCCGAAGCCCCCGCCGAAGCCGTGCGCGCCGTGCTCGACGCCTATGTCGACCCGTATCTGGGCGATACGCTGGGATCGGCGCAGGCGGTGCGGGAGCTGCGCGCCACCTCCGGCGGTCATACCGCGCGTATCGTGCTCGGCTACCCGGTGGGCGGCTACCGGGAAGAGCTCCTCGCCGCCCTGAGCCAGGCGCTGGCCGCAGCGGGGATCGGCACCACCCTCGCCCTCGAGCTCGAGGCCGAAATTGCCGCCCACGCCGTGCAGCGCACCTTGAAGCCCCTCGGCGGGATCAAGAACATCGTGGCGGTCGCTTCCGGGAAGGGCGGCGTCGGCAAGTCTACGGTGGCGGTGAATCTGGCGCTCGCCTGGGCGGCCCAGGGCGCGCGGGTCGGCGTGCTGGACGCCGACATCTACGGTCCGAGCCAGCCGCTCATGCTCGGGATCGCGGGCGAGCGGCCGACGACGGTGGAAGGCAAACGTCTGGTGCCCCTCGAGAGCCACGGGGTGAGCGCCATGTCGATCGGATTCCTGATCGATGCCGAGCAGCCGATGATCTGGCGCGGCCCGATGGTGACCCAGGCGCTCACCCAGCTGCTCACCGAGACCGAATGGGGCGCGCTCGACTACCTGGTCGTCGACATGCCCCCCGGCACGGGCGACATCCAGCTCACCCTCGCGCAGCGCGTGCCGGTCGCCGGCGCCGTGATCGTTACCACGCCCCAGGACATCGCGCTGGCCGACGCCCGCAAGGGCCTGAAGATGTTCGAGAAGGTCGCCGTGCCGGTGCTCGGCATCGTCGAGAACATGAGCGTGTACCTGTGTCCGAACTGCGGGCACGTCGAGCACATCTTCGGCGCCGGCGGGGGAGAGCGCATGGCGCAGCAGTACGGGGTGCGCCTCCTGGGGGAGCTGCCGCTCGATGCGCACATCCGCGAGGAAGCCGACGGCGGGCGGCCGACGGGGGCCGCCGCACCCGACTCCCCGCGGGCGCGCTGCTATCTCGAGAGGGCGCGCCGCACTGCCGGGGCACTGGCGATGCGCGCCCGCGACCGCAGCGCCCTGTTCCCCACGATCGGGGTCGAGGAAACCT
>DASSQU010000006.1:0-10356 GCA_035702325.1 Steroidobacteraceae bacterium | reverse complement strand
CCGTGCGGCCTGGTGTAGACTGCGCGGCTTCGCCACGGCTTGGCCGCGTGGTCAACGGCGTGGTCCACGATGCCTTCCAGGCAGCCAGGACACCAACACATGAGCTCCACCCCCGCCCCGCTCGCGCCGCGCACCTGTCTGGCGCTCGCCGCGGCCGCCGCCGTCATCGGCAGCGCCGCCGCCAGCGTGCCCGCCGGACACGGCATCGATCTGGCGGCAATCGACCGCGCGGTGCGGCCGGGCGACGATTTCTTCCGTTACGCCAACGGCACCTGGCTGCAGCAGACCCGCATACCGCCCGACCGCAGCGTCTACGGCACGTTTGCCATCCTCACCGAGCTCAACACGAAGCGCACCGTCGCGCTCATCCGGGATGCAGCCGCGTCGGCTCCCGCGGGCTCGGACGCGCGCCGGGTCGGCGACTACTACGCGAGCTTCATGGACGAGGCGCGCATCGAGAAGCTGGGGCTCAAGCCGCTCGAGCCCGAGCTCGCGCGCATCGACGCCATCGAAAGCCGCCGGCAGCTCGCGCAGGCGCTCGGCGCGACGCTGCGCACCGACGTGGATGTCCTCAACAACACCAGTCTCCACACCGAGAATCTGTTCGGGCTGTGGGTGGCGCAGGACCTCGACGATCCCGCGCACTACTCGCCCTTCCTGCTGCAGGGCGGCTTAGGAATGCCGGACCGGGACTACTACCTGAACCCCTCGGACCACATGGCCGCGATCCGCGACCAGTACCGGGCCCATATCGCGGCGCTGCTCGGGCTGGCCCACATCGGCGACGGGCCCGACAAGGCGCAGCGGATCTTTGCTCTCGAGAAGCGCATGGCGGAAGCGCACTGGACGCGAGCCGCATCCGAGCAGGTTCTGCAGGGCGACAACCACTGGTCGCGCGAGGACTTCGGGCGCCGTGCGCCCGGGCTCGACTGGCAGGCGTTCTTCGCGGCCGCGGGGCTCGGGTCGCAGCGCGGCTTCGTCGTGTGGCAGCCGAGCGCCGTCACGGGGCTCTCGGCCCTGGTGGCGAGCGAACCGCTCGAGACCTGGAAGGACTACCTGCGCTTCCACGCCCTCGAGCGCGCCTCGCCCTACCTGCCGAAAGCCTTCGTCACGGAGCATTTCGCCTTCCACGAGCACGTGCTGGCCGGCACGCCGCAGCAGCGCGAGCGCTGGAAGCGCGCCGTCGACGCGACCAACGCCGCGCTCGGCGACGCGGTCGGCAGGCTGTATGCGCAGCGCTATTTCCCCCCGGCGGACAAGGCGCGGGCTGAAACGATGGTGCGTAATCTCATCAGCGCCTTCGCCCTGCGCATCGATCGCCTCGGCTGGATGGCGCCGGAGACGCGCGCCCGCGCCAAGGCGAAACTCGCGGCGCTCAGGGTGGGTGTCGGCTACCCGGACAAGTGGCGCGATTTCACCGGTCTCGAGGTGGTGCGCGGCGATGCCTTCGGCAACGCCGAGCGCGCCAGCCTGTTCGACTACCGGCACGAGCTCGCGAAGCTCGCCCAACCGGTCGACCGCGCCGAGTGGTGCATGCTGCCGCAGACGGTCAACGCGGTGAATCTGCCGGCGATGAACGCACTCAATTTCCCGGCGGGGATTCTGCAGCCGCCCGCCTTCGACGCCCGGCGCGATCCGCTGTACGACTACGGCGCCATCGGCGCGGTGATCGGCCACGAGATCAGTCACAGCTTCGACGATCAGGGAGCGCTGTTCGACGCCGACGGGCGGCTGAAGAACTGGTGGACCAAGGACGATTTTGCCCACTTCGAGGCAGCCGGCAAGCGCCTCGCCGGGCAGTTCGATCGCTACCACCCGTTTGCGGACGTGGCGGTGAACGGCGAGCAGACGCTCAGCGAGAACATCGCCGACGTCGCGGGACTCTCCGACGCCTACGACGCCTGGCATCTGTCGCTCGCCGGGAAGGCGCCGCCCGCGGTCGCGGGCCTGAGCGCCGATCAGCTGTTCTTCCTCAGCTTCGCGCAGTGGTGGCGCCAGAGGATCCGCGAGCCGGCACTGCGCCAGCGACTGGTCACCGACGGTCACGCGCCGGCGGAATACCGTGCCGATACGGTGCGCAACCTCGATGCCTGGTATGCCGCCTTCGACGTCAAGCCGGGCGAGAGGCTCTATCTCGCGCCCGCGGACCGGGTACGCGTCTGGTGAAGGGACACCGCGGCGCGAGCCGCCGCATCACTCCCCGGGCGGTGTGAGCTGCGCGAAGTACACCAGCGTCCGGTAGGGAAACACGATCCGGCCGCCGTGCTGGTGGCGATCGAACACCTCGCGCAGACCCGCCAGCAGCGGCTCGTGCTGCGGCTGCCCCCGCTCCGGCGCGTAGCTGGAGGACATGAGCCGCCCGCGCAGCCCCGCGAAATCGAGAATCTGCTCATTGGGGAAAGTGGCAAGCTCCACGGCGCTGCCGAGAAATTCGCGCATCGTGGCCGGAGCGGCGCGACTCGCGCCGATTCGCCGGTACTCGGGCGCATAGCGCGCGAGCAGCGCCTCGTAGTCGGCGAGGAACGGCGTCGGCTGCGCCGGGCGCTCGTTCCACAGCAGCGCCGCCCATCCGCCGGGCCGCGTGATGCGCAGCGCCTCGGCGCGTGCGGCGTGCGCGTCGAACCAATGGAAGGCCTGGCCCGCGACCAGCAGGTCCACGCTGCGAGCGGCCAGAGTGGTAGCCTCGGCGCTCCCGGCGACGCTCACGAAGTCCGGCCGCTCGCGCAGCGCCGCTTCCGCCGCAGCGCGCATGGCTGCGTTCGGCTCGACGGCGAACACCCGTGCGCCGCACTCGAGCAGCAGCGCGGTCAGGATGCCGGTGCCCGAGCCGAGGTCCGCAACGACCGCTCCGGCCGCGAGCCCGCAGCGCGAGCGCAGCAGGGCGATGGCCGCCGCCGGATAGCCGGGACGGTGGCGGGCGTAATCGCCCGCCCGGCTGGTGAAGCGCTCGGTCGGTCGCATCGGCTCCCCCCGCGCGCGCCGCCGTGCTGGCCGGCGCGCACTGCAGTGTGCGCCCGCAGCGGCGCAGGCACCTCTCCACAAAGGCAGACGCACACGGTGATCCGGGCGCGCGACAATGCGGCCAGGCGGGAGGAGACGCCCGCGTCCGGCGCCCGGCACCCGGGGACGCCCTGCATCGAGGCTGAAGCCGCAAGGATCGGGTGGCGCGGCGGCTCGCGCGCCCCGATCCTGAGGGCAGCGAACACCCTGGCGGAGAGCGGGAGAGCGGATGTCGGCAACTGAATGCACGCGCGGCGCTGCCGCGACCGCCCCCACCGGGTTGTGGCGCACGCCGTTCGAGCTCACCCTGCTCGGCGCGATCTGGGGCGGATCGTTCCTCTTCATGCGGGTCGCCGCGGCCGACTTCGGCCCGGTGCCGCTGGTCGAGGCGCGGCTCGCGCTCGGGGGGCTGGTGCTCGCGCCGTTCCTGTGGCGCGCCCGCGCGCAGTTCACACCCGCGTTGTGGCTGCGGATCGCGGGCATCGCGGCCGTGAACTCGGTGATTCCCTTCGTGCTGTTTGCCTGGGGAGCGGAGCGCGCGCCGGCAGGCATCGGCGCCATCACCAACGCCATGACGGTCATGTTCACCGCCCTGATCGCCTTCCTCTTCTATGGCGAGCAGATCGGCGCGCGGCGCAGCGCCGGCCTGGTGGCGGGTTTCGTCGGCGTCGCCATTCTCGCCAGCGGCAGGACCGCCGGCGCGAGCATCGGGCAGGCGGCGTTCGCCGGCACCGCAGCCGCCCTGATGTACGGCATCGGCATCAATCTCGTGCGCCGCTACCTGACCGGCTACCCGGCCGCCGCGGTGGCGGCGGCCAACCTCCTCAGCGGCGCCGTGCTGCTCGCTCCGCTTGCGCTCTACAGCTGGCCGGCGCATGCGATCCCGGCGGCCTCGTGGGTGAGCGCGGCGCTCCTCGGAGTGGTGTGCACCGGAGCGGCGTTCGTGTTCTATTACCGGCTGATCGCGCGCGTCGGCGCCGCGCGCGCATCCACTGTGACTTATCTCATTCCGCTGTTCGGCGTGATCTGGGCCTGGCTGATTCTCGGCGAGCCGCTCACCGCGACGATGGCACTGGCCGGCGCCATGATCCTCGCCGGCGTCGCCCTGAGTCAGCAGCGCGCCGCACGCGCCTGAAGCCGTCGGGCTACGCCCTCCGGGCGGGCGCGCCCTGACTCCGAAGCGCGACAGCGCGCTCCCTCCTCGCGGCCATTCACGCGAGGTTCAGCGCCGCTGCACGATACTCACACTCGCACCGGCCTGGCATCGTGCTCCCGGGCGGCCCACAGTTTCAGCGCGGGCACCATTTGCAGCACGCACGGATTTGAGCCCGTGTCATGCCGGTGCACTCACTTTCCGCTATGCTCCCGCCCGCGCCGCCTGGCGCGGCGGGAGCCTCTCATGCAGATCACCGGCGGCTGTCTGTGCCGGGCGGTGCGCTACTCGATCGGCGCCGCGCCCATCGTCACCCGCGTCTGCTGGTGCCGCGTCTGCCAGTACATCGGCGCGGGCGGCGCCACCGTCAACACCTGCTTTCCGAGCGCCGCCCTCGAGCTGAGCGGCGAGACGCGCGACCTGGCGCTGGTCGCCGACAGCGGCAACGTCTCGCACCGGCGCTTCTGTCCCGCCTGCGGCACGCACCTGTTCAGCGTATCGGAAGCACGCCCGCAGCTGGTCTTCGTGCGCGCCGGCACCCTCGACGATGTGGAAATCGCCCGTCCCGCGGCTACCATCTGGACGGCGAGCGCGCCGAGCTGGGCGTGCATCGACGCGCGCCTGCCGCAGGTCGAGCGCCAGCCGCCGCCGGCGGGGTAATTCATTGGGAAAATCGCCTGCGGCGATTTCCCGGACATCAGCTCCGTTGCCGGGCGCCAAAGGCGTGACTTTGGCGCCCTGCGCCTGCACCCAGCGACAGGCGCTATTTCAGTCCGAGCGCCTGGCGCAGCTCCGGCGCGGTCAGCAGCCGCGTGTAGACCGCGGTACCGACGTCGAACTCGCGCGCACGCGACAACGGCCCCACCACCACCGGCGCGAAGCCGGCATCACGCACCAGCGTTTCGGCCGTGGCGAGCGCCTGGCCGTCATCGCCGGCGAGCGGTATCGCGATCGGTTCGCCCGCGCGGTGGGCCTCGTGCGCCAGATCCCCGGAATTGATGGCATTGAAGGCGCGCACCAGCCGCACTCCCGGGAAGAAACGCGCCGAGGCGGCCCCGGTGCCCTCGCGGCGGGCCTCGACCGCCATCGGTCCGTCGCGTCCGGGGTAGGGATTGCCGGTGTCGAGCACGATCTTGCCGGCGAGCTCCGCCCGGAGATCGCGGCCGAGCTGCGGCTCCGCCCCGTAGGGGATCGACACCAACACCACCGTGCCGAACAGCGCCGCCTCGCGCGGAGTGCCGACGCGTGCCCGCGGCCCGAGGGAATCGGCCAGCGCCTTGAGCTCCGCCGGGTGGCGCGAGGAGATCAGCACCTCGTGGCCGGCCTGCACCCACAGCCGCGCGAGCGTACCGCCGATGTGGCCGGCACCGATGATGCCGATCCGCAGCGCGTGGCTGTCCGCCGGCGGTGCAGGGACGGCGACGCGGCACGCGCCGAGCGCGATCAGCGCCGCCAGGGTCAACCGCGCAGCGGTGCGGCTCATTTGGGCGAGAACTCAACCTTGGTCTGCCAGTGCGGCATACCCGGGTCGTCGGTGTCGATCACCAGCACGCCGTGCGCGCGCTGTTCGCTCGAGGCGAGGCGCACCTCCGCCGGCTCGTTGCACGCCGCCTGCAACGGCATCGGCGTGACCACCGAGATCGGCTTGGCCGCCGCCACATCCGCCGCCGAAGCGCTCGCCGGCTCGATGTGCGCCGCCGTGATCTGCGTGACCGGCACGGTCTGGAAGCGGTACCCGACCGTTCCCTGCCACTCGCCCCGCGGCCGGCCGCGGGCTGCCTTGCCCTTCGGGCCCTTGGCCTGCGGCGCCTTGGCCTCGGTCGGCTTGCCCGCCGTGTCGAAGCCCGCCTCGGCCGCGAGCGGCGGCTCGGTGAGCTTGATCATCCGCGGCTGCGGCGGCTCGACTTTCTGGCGCGTCGCGAGCCCCTGCAGTCTCCATACCGCGAGGATCTGCAGCGGGAAGCCGCTCTTGCAGCGCACCGAATACAGCCCGTGCCATCCGGAGCCGTCGGAGGCGAGCGACAGCGGGACCTTCTGGTTGTCGCCGATTGCAAACACGAACACCGAGCCGGGACTCACCAGCGCGCCCGCCTGGGTGGTCGCGCTCACCTCGTACATCCCGATGTCGTTGTTGGCCTGGTACTGGGCCGGAGTCGTGTCGCGCACCTGCACGTCGCAGGCGCTGACGCCGAGCAGGACCGCGACCCACGTGAACGGGATGAGCTTGTTCATACTGGCCCCTTTCATCACTCGAGCCGACCGCCGGGGGAGCCGGTGTTGCCTTCGGTGGCGATCGCCGCCGCCCGAGAGGGCCGGCGCGTCGGGGTCGGCTGCGGAAAAGGCGAGCCGGGCACGCGCAGCCGCGCGCCGCCCGGACTTGAAAACCAGTGCCTTGCCCCCGCTACTTCTTGCGGCGGGCTCCGGACCGCTTCGCGGCGCGGAAGGAGATGCCGGTACGCATGGCCTTCTGCTGAACTGCGGCCGCCGTGCGCCCGAGCTTCTTCGCGACCTGCCCGGTCGGGGTTCCGGCGCGCGCGAGCGCCCTGAGGGTCTTCAGTTCACGCGCGCTCCACGAGGCGCCATCGTTCGGTGGACGTCTGGCCATTAGTCAACTCCCGCAATTCACCCGAGGAAAGGGCCGGACTTGTGATCATACACTGATCCTACGTCGAACGCGCGTCCGACAACCCCTGCAACAGTGTTGGAAGGGCCGCGACGCGCGCCGCGGGCGCCGCTGCTTGCCAACACCGCGCCGCACCGCCCGCCCGGCGGCGCCGATGTTGACCGGCCGACCAACCGTGTCCTCGGCCGCCGCACGCAACGCCGCGCCGTCGCTGACAACCGTGTGCGGCTCCGCGTCCCGGCCGACCCGGGTGACGCTCGATCCCGCGGCGACGGTGAGCGAGAGCGGCGCAGGACACGAGAACCCCGCGTCCTCCCACGTACGGGAATGCCCCGGATGTCGCGGATGTTCAAACCTCCGCGGCGTGCTGCAGGCGAGCGCCGCGTTGGCGCGCGCGGTCGGGCGCGGAGGCCCCGAAGTGCCCGCGAGCCGGGGGCGCTTCATTCGCCGCGGGCGCTGGCGCCGGCCGCCGCGGCCGCGCTGGCACGCAGCAGCCGCTCGAGGCCGAGGAGCTCGTCCCAACCGGTGTCGGAGACGGCGCAGTAATCGAGATCTTCTGCGCGCCAGCACGCGAGCCGGTAGCCGCGGCGCGTCGCCGTGGACGGCAGCGAGCCCGCGGCGCCCGCGCCCCAGGCGAACACGTTGATCAGGTGGGCGCCGTGCTGGTAGACCACGACCGCCGCGCGCTGGCGCTCGAGATAGTCGGCGCGGCCGCCGAGCAGCCGGTAGCCCTGCGGGGTGAAGTCGGCGACCACCGGCGACACGTCGGCGTGGCCGGCAAACCAGGGCTTGACGGTGTGCTGGTCGGTGGACAGCACGTCGGTCAGGTGCGCGGGCATCAGCGAGCGCAGGTGCGCGGCGAGGAGCTCATCGGGCAGCCGCTCGGGCGCCGCGGGCGCCCACCACAGGATCGCAGCCGCCGCGGCGAGGGCGGTGACGCCGGCGCCACCGAGTGCCCCGAGCCAGAAGGACCGGGCGCCCGGGAGCGGGCGCGCCGCGGCCGCGGAGCGCGGCGCGAGCGGCCCCGCCTCGCGCCCGAGCAGGCGCGCGATGCGCTCGCGCAGCGCGGGCGGGGCGCGCCGCTCGCCGGGCCCGCTGCGCAGCGCCGCGCGCGTTGCGGCGAGGTCCCCGAGCAGCGCCCGACACTCGGCGCAGTGCTCGGCGTGGCGCTCGATCTCGGCGGCGGCGACCGCGTCCACCTCCGCGTCGAAGTAGGCCTGTACCCGCAGCGACTCAGCGCACTTCACGCGACTCTCCCGGGTGCTGCTGCGACCATTGCGTGCGGAACGCGGCGCGCGCCCGCGCCAGACGCGACATCACCGTGCCGATCGGCACGCCCGCGACCGCGGCAATCTCGCGGTAACTCAACTCCTCGACCTCCCGCAGCACCAGCACCTCGCGATGCTCCTCGGGCAGGGCGGCGAGCAGCCGCTCGAGCGCACGCCCGGCGTCACCCGCGATGGCCGCATGCTCGGGATCCGCGCCGGTGGCGCTCGCCGCGGCGGCGAGCCGCGGGTCGTGCTCCTCGGGCAGCGGCACGCTCGCGCGGCGCTCGTGCCGGGCGAGCGCCGTGCGATGACAGTTGCGCACGATCGCGAGCAGCCACGCACGGGCGTCCGTCCCCCGCAGCGCCTCGAACGAGCGCCAGGCACGCAGCACCGCGTCCTGGACCACGTCGTCGGCATCGCCCGGCGAGCGGCACAGCCAGCGCGCGAAGCGGTAGGCGGCATCGAGATGCGCCAGCACCTGCGCCTCGAAGCGACCGCGTCTGTCATCCATGGTTTGGGCCCACCCGTGAGAGCGAGACCCGCGGCGCGCCGGTTTTATTCCGGCGGCGCGCGCGCTTGCCCACTCAGGCGTGTCTTTCCGCCCGCCAGCTGGCGGCGTCGACGGTGTTGGAGAGCAGCATGGCGATGGTCATCGGCCCGATTCCCCCCGGCACGGGCGTGATCCAGCCGGCGCGCTCCGCGGCACGCTCGAAGCCGACATCGCCCACCAGCCGGCCGTCGGACAGGCGGTTGATGCCGACGTCGAACACCGCCGCACCGGGGCGGATCCATTCCCCGGGGATGAACCCGGGCTTGCCGACCGCGGCAACCACCAGCTCGGCACGCTCGACCTCGGCGCGCAGGTCGCGGGTTCCGGTGTGACAGATGGTGACGGTCGAGCGTGCCAGCAGCAGCTCGAGCGCCATCGGCCGCCCGACGATGTTGGAGGCGCCGACCACGGTGGCGCGCAGCCCGGTGAGCGCGATGCCGTAGGCTTCCGCCAGGCGGATCACCCCGTAGGGCGTGCAGGGGCGCAGCCGTGGCCGCTTCTGCACCAGCAGCCCCATGTTGACCGGGTGGAAGCCATCGACGTCCTTGGCGGGATCGACGGCGGCCATCACCCGGCTGGAGTCGATCGCCGCCGGCAGCGGCAGCTGGATCAGAATGCCGTCGACGCGCGTCTCGCGGTTCAGCGTCTCGACCAGGGCGAGCAGCTGCCGCTCGCTCGCCTCGGCGGGCAGGTCGTGGGCGAAGGACTTGATCCCGGACTCCTCGCAGGAGCGGCGCTTGTTGCGCACGTAGACGCTGGAAGCCGGGTCGTCCCCGACCTGTACCACCGCCAGTCCCGGCGCTCGGCCGTAACGGGCGGCGAACTCGGCCGCGCGCCGCGCCACCGCCGCGCGCACCCCGGCTGCGACCGCGCTGCCGTCGAGCACGATCGCGCCGCCCGGGGCCCGGGTCGCGGACTTCGCGCTGCCGGAACGCGCGGCGCCGGCCTTGGTCGGTGAGCTGCCCATCAGTAGCGGTAGTGATCGGGCTTGTACGGCCCGGACTTGTCGACCCCGAGGTAGCGCGCCTGGGCATCGGAGAGCTGCGTGAGCTCGACGTTGAGCTTGCGCAGCTGCAGCCGCGCCACCTTCTCGTCGAGGTGCTTCGGCAGCACGTGCACGCCGAGCGGGTAACGCGCCGTGTTGGCGAACAGCTCGACCTGCGCGATCACCTGGTTGGCGAAGCTCGAGCTCATCACGTAGCTCGGGTGGCCGGTGCCGCAGCCGAGGTTCACCAGCCGCCCCTCGGCGAGCAGGATCAGACGCCGGCCGTCGGGCAGTATCACGTGATCGACCTGCGGCTTGATGTTCTCCCACGGGTAGTGCCTGAGGCTGGCGACGTCGATCTCGCTGTCGAAGTGCCCGATGTTGCACACGATCGAGTTGTGCTTCATGCGCTTCATGTGATCGTGAGTGATCACGTGGAAGTTGCCGGTGGCGGTGACGAAGATGTCGGCCTTGTCGGCGGCATAGTCCATGGTGACGACGCGATAGCCCTCCATCGATGCCTGCAGTGCGCAGATCGGGTCGATCTCGGTGACCCACACCTGCGCCGACAGCGCCCGCAGCGCCTGGGCGCAGCCTTTGCCGACGTCGCCGTAGCCGCACACCACCGCGACCTTGCCGGCCACCATCACGTCGGTCGCCCGCTTGATCGCGTCGACCAGCGACTCGCGACAGCCGTACAGGTTGTCGAACTTGCTCTTGGTGACCGAGTCGTTGACGTTGATCGCAGGGAAAGCCAGCTTGCCCTCGCCGGCCATC
>DASSQU010000005.1:0-5248 GCA_035702325.1 Steroidobacteraceae bacterium | reverse complement strand
ATGGCGGCGATGAACGCCGGGTAGAGCGGCACGACGCGCACCGGCTCACGCTCGTGCGCGCCGTAGCCGACCTCGAAGGCGCTGACGATCGCGGCGGCGGTGTTGATGATCACAGCGAACGCCGCGCTCAGGGGATCGAAGCCGAGGAGCGTCCGTCCGAGCGGCAGCCCGACGCCGAGCTCGAGCGGCGCCGCGTGCGTCCCGCCCGCGAGCAGCGCGGCGAGCGCCACCGCGGCGAGCGCCGCGCACACCAGCATGCAGGCGCCGTAGACGATGCGGCTGCCGGCCGCCGAGCGGCCGGCCGCGAGGCCGAGCACCGCGAGCGCGAGGAGCGAGGCGACCCCGCCGGCGGCCAGCTGACCCGGGCAACAGAGGCTCGCGAGCGGCATCAGAGTCCTTGCGCGCCGATTCCAATCAGATTATCTTCTTATTATCATACGATATGATTCTATGTAAATGAAGCGATCCCCGGCCCCGCGCCCCGAAGAGCGCACCGCCCGCCTCACCATCCTGATCGACCCGCGCAAGAAGCTGCTGTTCGAGCGGCTGTGCATCGACGAGGACGCCACTCCCTCGCAGGTCGTGCGACGCCTCATCCGCGGCTACATCCTGGACCGGACCGGCCGGCCGTGGGTGCCGGCCGGAGACGCGCTCTCCCCCGCGTCCGAGGCGCCGCAGGCACGCGGCGCCCGTCGGCGCCGCTGAAGCGGCCCGCGCTGCGGGCGGAGGCGCAAAAAAAAGCCCCGCCGGTTTGAGCGGCGGGGCGGCTGAGCTTGCGCTGCGTCGACGACCCGGTAGATCGCTGTCAGCTCCGTCCGGTGCGCGCGTGGTGCGGACCAAGGAGTCCGCGGTGCGCACCGGCATGTCGCGTCGTCACGAGCATCTAATCTTTCCGGCTGAAACGTTGGAGCTGTCGGCTCCGGCTTCTAATCGCGAGGCCCGCGTGTTCATGCACGCGCCGTGTCGTTCCTGACAGCAGCTACATTAGTCGCTGTCTTACCCGTGCCCGCGTCGATCCCCGAGTTTCTGTTGTTGTGAATCCTTCCAGTTCGGCCGTTTGCCCGTAAGCATCACCGCCACGACGCCGGCCCCCGGATCCAGTCCCAAAAGCGTTTGCGTACGGTGCTTTCCGATCGAAAATTATACTCGTTCCAAGCTAAAACACCATGTGGCGCCGCCGATACATGGTTCCCCTCCACCCGTCTACCGGCTTCGCCGGATGCGGTCTGCGAGGTTGTACCAGCGGCCCCCTCAGCGCGGCAGGCGCACCACGAAGCGCACGCCATCCCCTGCGGGGAGGTTCGCGGCCGAGGCCGCGCCGCCGTGGAATTCGGCGATCAGCCGCACGATGTACAGGCCGAGTCCGAAGTGCGGACGGCTGTCGCTGCCGGTGCGGGACTGCCACAGCGACTCGAACATCTGTCCCTCGGCCCGGGCGGGGAGCGGGGGGCCGGGGTTGTCGACCTCGAGTACTGCCGCCCCGGACACGGGCAGCAGCCGGACCGTGATCGTGGCGCCCGGGGGGCTGAAATCCACGGCATTCTCGATCAGCTTGTCGAGCAGCTGCACGATGAGATCGGCCGCCCCCTCGATGACGACCCCCTCGGACGGCAGATCGGCGGCGAAAGATCGGCCGGGGAAAGCACCGCGGTAGGCGCCCACCGCCGAGGCGATGAGCGGCACGAGATCGATGCGGCTGCGCTCGGCGGCCGAGATCGCCTCCTCGACCCGGGTGGCGGCTCCCATCGCGAGCAGGATGGCGTTGAGGCGCTCGCTTCCCTGGCGTGCGCGCTCGAGATACGCGTGGGCGGCGGGCGAGACCGGCTCGGCCTCCAGGTTGTCGAGCGAGGAGCGCACGATCGTGAGCGGGGTGCGGATCTCGTGGGCGAGCTTGCCTGCGAGCGTGCGCAGGTACCCGGTGTACTCGTTGAGCCGGCCGAGGAGGGTCGAGAAGCTGCGCGCGACGTCGCCGAGCTCGTCGCGGGCGTCGGTGTCGGGAAAGCTGGTGATGAGGCCGGCGCGGGTGAGCGCCGACTCGCTCGCCTGGCGCAACCGCGACAGTCGCAGCGCGAGCCAGGCGGCGAAGGCGAACATGACGATCACCGCGACCAGCGAGGTGGTGAGCGTGAAGTTCAGCATGCGGGTGAGGGCGCGATCGCGCAGCGGCACCCACCGATCGGCGGTCTGGGTCACCTCGAGCGCGCCGATGACGGCACGGTGATCGCGATCGTAGATGCTCGAGCGGGTCTCGATCAGCGCATGCGCGCCCGGCCGGTCGACGAAGCGGCGGTAGAGCCGCGCCAGCAGCGGCGGCGGCGGTGCGAGCGTCTCGACCCGCCCGAGCGCATCGACGCGCGCCAGCACCCGCCCGGAGGGGCCGAGCACGGTGAGCCTCAGTCCCGGCTGCGCGAACTGTGCGAGGTAAGTCTCGAGATCGGGTGAGGCCACGATGAGACGGCCGAGCGTGTGCAGGTCCTCGGCGCGCAGGCTGCCGTAGCTCAGCGGATCGGCGCCGCGCCGGTCGCGATCGTCCACCAGCACGCCGAAGCCCGCGCCGAGCATCGACAGCGGCACGCGCAGCTCGAGGCGGTAACCGCTGGCACTCAGCTGCCAGGCGGCGCGGATGCGCGGCTCGAGCCGCGCCAGCAGCTGCCCGTACTCGCCCTGCACGATGTCGCGTGCCGCGACGCTGCCGGGACCGGTGGCGGCGAGGAACACCTGGCGCTCCTCGCCCTGCGGGTCCTCAAATCCGATCCACACCCGATCGCCCATGGCCGCCGGGTCGAGCGGGCTCATGCCGGGGGCGTCGAATACCGGATGCGCGTCGTGCACGTCGATCAGCACGTACAGCATGCGCTCGAACACCCCGGTGAGGACGCCGAAGCGGTGCTGCGCATCGTGCGCATACCAGACCCACGCGGCCGGGTCGCGCGGCCAGTCGTCCGCATAGCCGTCGATCAGAGGAGCTGCGGGAAGCACCAGCGGCTCGAGGTCGTCGGGGCCCGCCTTGGGAGGCGCCCAGGAGGCGGGCGCAGTGGCGGATGCGCCGGCGGGTGCATCGGCGGCTGTGTCGGCGGGTGTGGCAGGGGTGTCGGCGGACGGCCCGGCGGGCGCCCGATAGAGCAGATCGGCCCGCCCCTGGAGCGAGGCGGCGAGCGTCTCGGCCACCGACTCGAGCGAGGTCTGCTCGCCCTCGCGCAGCGCCGACTCCATCTCGCGCGCGTAGCGGCAGCCGGCCCAGGGCAGCACCAGTGTGGCGAGGCCGAGCAGCAGCAGCTTCAGGCGCAGCGACAAGCCATCTCCGCACTACTCGAGCCAGCGGTAGCCCATGCCGTAGACCGTCTGCACGGCGTCGAACTTCGGATCGATTGCCTGGAACTTGCGCCGGATGCGCTTCACGTGCGAGGTGATGGTGTTGTCGTCGAGCACCACGTTGGCGGCGTCCATCAGCTGCTGGCGGCTGCGCACATGGCCGGGGTGGCGGGCGAGGGCGTGCACGATCCAGAACTCGGTGAGCGACAGCAGCACCACCTTGCCGTCCCACTGCGCCTGCATGCGCTCGGCATCGAGCGTGAGCGCGCCGCGGCGCAGCAGATCGCCGGGCTGCTCGGGCTTGCGCAACGCGTCCAGGCGACGGAACAACGCGTTCACGCGGGCGGACAGATGCCCCAGGCTCAGGTCCTTGGTGAGGAAATCGTCGGCGCCGAGGCGCAGACCCGACACCGCATCGAGCTCGCTGTCGCGCGCGGTGAGGAAGATGATCGGCAGCCCGGCCGACAGCGCCCGCAGCTGCCGGCACAGCTCGAAGCCGCCCTCGGGCTCGTCCTCCAGCGAGATGTCGATGATCACGAGGTCGGGCAGGCGGGCGGCGAAGGCCGCCATCGCCTGCGCGCGGTTGGCGTAGGTACGCACCGCGTAGCCCTCGCGCGCGAAGGCCGCCGCGTAGTTCTCGCGGATGGCCGCTTCATCTTCGACGATCGCAATCAGGCGTTTCACCTGCCACAGGCTACCGCCGCCGCGCGGCAGGTTAAAGCGCCGCGCGCTGCCATGATTTGCCACGATTCGCCGCGCGCCGCGCCGCTTTGTCGCCGCGCGCGTGCCCGGCGCGCGCGCCTTAATGAGTGACGTATGAGCCGGCCGCAAACCCCGTCCCCGTCCACGCAGCCGCCCGACGCGCCGCGCTGGCACGCGCTTCTCGACTGGCTCGCGCTCCTGATGCTGCTCGCCGCCGGCGTGGTCTGGCCGCCTTAGCGCGCTCGCGCGGTCCGCGGCCACCGGCCATTGAGATCAGCCGGGCGCCCGTGCTACGTTCGCCGCCTCATCCCCGCGCCGGAGGCGCGGGTGTCGCCGATGAGGAGCAGTCGCAAGCACAACAACCAAAGCGCCGCGACGCACCCGCCCGCTTATGCCGCGCGCCGCAGCTCGAGGGAAAGATCATGTTCACGCAAGTGCTAGATCCGCTCGGCAATCTGACCGTTACCTGCCTGGTCGCGCTGATCCCCGTGGTATCGCTGCTGCTGATGCTGGCGGTGTTGCGCTGGCCCGCGTGGGTGGCGACGCTGATCGGCTCGATCATCACCTTCGTTCTCGCCGCGTGGGTGTGGAAGATGCCGTTCGACGCCGGCTCCCATGCCTACCTGTACGGCGCGGCCACCGGCGTGTGGAGCGTCGACTGGATCACCTTCTGGGGCATGATGCTGTTCAACACGCTCGGGGTGAGCGGCCTGTTCGAGAGCTTCCGCCGCTGGCTGATCGCGCAGGGCAGCATGGACGTGCGCGTGCAGACCATGCTGTTCGCGTGGGCGTTCGGCGCGCTGCTCGAGGGCCTGGTCGGCTTCGGCTACCCCTGGGCGGTAGTGGCGCCGATCCTGATCTCGCTCGGGATCTCGGACCTCAACGCGATCCGGGTCGCCGCCATCGCCAACAACGCGCCGGTCTCCTACGGCGCGCTCGGCGCACCGATCATTGCGCTCGCCGCCGTGACAGGCTATCCGCTGCTCGCGCTCTCGGGCTCGGTCGGCACCATAGTCGCGGTGCTGGCGCTGCTCCCGCCCTGGGTGCTGCTGTACCTGGTGTCGGGCCGCCAGGGCATGAAGAGCGCCTGGCCGCTCGCGGTGGTCGGCTCGCTCGGCTATATCGCCGGTCAGTACCCGGTGGCCCGCTACTGGGGGCCGTACCTGCCCGATGTGGCCGGCGCCATCGTCTGCTTCGTCGCGCTGCTCGTGCTGCTGAAGTTCTGGCAGCCGAA
>DASSQU010000004.1:0-4728 GCA_035702325.1 Steroidobacteraceae bacterium | reverse complement strand
GGACAGATTGACGCTGATGTAGAAATCGGCACCCGCAGGCAGCCGCCGGCGCCACTCGGCCGCGAGCCGGCAGGCACGCTGGATGACCCAGCGGGTGACCGGCACGATGACCCGGGCCTCCTCCGCGATCGAGAGGAACTTCGCCGGCGGCAGCAGCCCCTCGACCGGATGCCGCCAGCGCAGCAGCGCCTCGGTGCCCACCACCCGCCGGGCGCGCAGATCGATGATCGGCTGAAAGAGGAGCCGGAACTCGTTGCGCTCGAGCGCGATGTGCAGATCGGCCTCGAGGCTCACCAGGCTCACCGCCGCGCCGCCCATGCCGGGCGTGTAGCCGACCGTGGGGGCCGCCGGCGTGCGCTTGGCGACCGAGAGGGCGATGTCCGCCTCGCGCAGCGCCTCCTCGGCGCGCTGCAGGCCGGACTCGATGCAGCTGAAGCCGATGCGCAGCGCGATCCGCACCCGGTGCTGGCGCAGCGCGAAAGGCTCCTG
The DNA here is from genome assembly GCA_035702325.1 of Steroidobacteraceae bacterium. GTDB lineage: Bacteria > Pseudomonadota > Gammaproteobacteria > Steroidobacterales > Steroidobacteraceae > 13-2-20CM-66-19. Next base: position 4,239 of record DASSQU010000004.1, on the reverse strand, counting down.
GCGCGCCTCCTGCAGCCGCCCGGCGATCGCCTGGGCGGCGGCGGGCGAGTCGACGTCGTACGCCAGCACCGCGAGCTGATCGCCCCCCCAGCGGGCGAGCAGACACTCCGATCCCCCGAGCGCCTTCTCGAACCGTTGTGCCACCTGCATCATCAGCTCGTCGCCGGCGGTGGGGCCGAGCGTGTCGTTGATGAGCTTGAAGCGGTCGATGTCGATCAGCACGATCGCGATGCGCGGTCGGCGCCGGGCACGCATCTCCCGCAGCGCCCGATCGAGGCGATCCATGAAATGGCGCCGATTCGGCAGCCCGGTGAACAGATCGTGGAAGCGGACGTGCTCGAGGCTCAGCTGCAGGTTCTGGTGCTGCTCGATCTCGGCGGCGAGCCGCTGGTGGACGGTGCGCAGCCGGCGACGCGCTGCGCCGAGGGCGCTGCGCGCGCGGCGCACGCTGTGCGTCAGGTCGTAAGCGCCGAAGCTCAGCACCCAGACGAGCAGCGCGAGCACACCGATCTCGGTGGCGACGAGCTGCGGCGGATACCAGCCACCGCGCGGGCGGATGGCGAGCTCGAGGTGCCCGGACGGGTCGCCGACGCTACTCGCGACCGCATCGGTCAGAGGCCCGTCCCTGGAGCCGAACAGCAGCCGCGGCGCTGAGCCGCGCGCTGCGGACTGCGTGACGGCGAAGTCGTATCCCTCGTTCACCAGCCGTGCGAATCGGGCCCGCACCAGCAGCGCGCTCAGGGTGTCATAGCCGACCACGCGCGCACTCGCGGCCCCCGAGCCGGGCGGTGGATGCGCAGCAACGGGCTGTTGTACGGCCACGTACCACTGGCTCGCGTAGCGGACCGGGCCGAAGAACCCGGCGCTTGCCTGCCCGGCGGCGCCGGAGGCGGCCCAGTCACCTGCCAGCGCGGCACTCACAGCCTCGTCGCTGCTGCGTATCACGCGGCCCGAGTCGCTCATCCAGAAGGTGCCGCGCGGCGGAGCGGCGGAGGCGGGGAGCGCCGGCGCGCCGTCCGCGAAGAGCGCCGCGGCACGCTGCGCCGCGTCGCGTGTGCGCTCGGCGAGCGAGCGCAGCTCGATGTCGATACGCTGCGCGTGGCGGGCGGCCACGGCCTCGGCAGCGGCCCGCATGTCGGCGGCACGCTCGCGCAGGCTCAGGGTGATCAGCCGTCCGCCCGCCAGCACCACCACCGCCCCGACGAGCAGCGCCGGCAGCCACCGTGACCAGGACTCGGGAATCGAAAGCCTCACGAGGTCCTCCCCGCCGCGCTCAGGTGCACGGTGCAGCTGAGCGTGACGGTCGCGCGACGGACGCCGGCGATCTCCTGGTAATCGCCGAGCAGCAGCCACTCGGTGCGCCCCAGGGGGGCCGTCAGGCCGAGGAAACCGTCCTTCAGAGTGGGGCGCGGCGCCACCACCTGCCCGAGCAGATTGACGACCGCCGGCGCCACCGGGCCCCACGCGAGGCCGCCGAGGCCCCCGAGCCGGGCGCCGTGGTAATCGACGCGCACGGTGGCGAGCCTGGTGCCGAGATTTCCGCCGAAGGAGTAGGCGTAGGACGCCGACAGGAGCAGTCGCGGTGTGGCGCTGTACGTCAGGCCGAGCTTCGGCAGATTGCCGTGAGTCGTATCGATATCGATGCGCCGCTCTTCGAGCTGCAGCATGAGTGCCGGCGCGAGCGTGCGGTACACCCCGCCGGCGATCAGCGAGTAGTGAAAGGCGTGCGCACCGGTGTCTCCCGCCCCTTCGTGCAGCTCCGCGTAGAGGTCCGTGGCGGGCTTCGGTTGCCCGAAGCCGAGCGATGCGCTCACGGTACCCGTGGTCCAATGGGAGTTCGCGATCTGCTGATATTCCGCGCCCGCTCCGATCACCGAGCCCGGAGAGCCGAGGCTGTCCAGCCAGACCGCGGATGCGCCCCCGCCGCCGCTGCCTCCCGAAAGGGTCGATCCGTCGGCGCTCAGCACCACCCGCTGGTCCGAGACCGGCGCAGGGACGGGCGGTGGCGGCTCGGCGCGGACCGCCGGACCGGCGCCACTCACTGCCACAGCCACGCACACGGCGATCGGAGACACCCTCATTGCGAGGGCATCAGGTTGGTGGATCCCGTGGCACTCGGGTCCGCGGAGGCGATCGGGGCCGCGGGCAGGAACGCAATCACGTAGAGCCGCGCTTCCTCGCCGGGCAGCGCGACGCTCGAGCAGGTGACCTGATAGAGGCGACGCATCACGGTCACGTGCATCTTGCGGCGCCCGCCCAAGCCCGGATCCCACCAGCGCATGCCCGCATCGAGCTGCGGCACGAGCTGTGCGACTCCGGCGCCGACCTCGGTGCCGGAGAAGAGCGCGCGGGCCGGTTTGTTGAACGCCAGCACGCGGCCGGCGGACTCGGCCACCAGGGCGGCGTGCTCGGCCAGGTCGAGCGCGGCCTTGATGCAGAAGGCCTCCATGGTGTCGCTGATCATGACCAGCGCGAGGCGTCGTCCCTTCTGCGCGACGTGCTGCACCCGCACCTCGGTGGCGAGCAGGCGGTCGCCGACGCGCAGCATGCAGAGCTTCTCGACGCCGCCGGCGCCGTTCACCAGCCGCTCGACGGGCTCCGGGTAGGTGAAGTGGAGCAGCTCGAGCAGCCTGCGCCCGACGACCGCTGCCTCGCCCGCCAGGTACTTCGCCACGGCGGCGCTGCTCGCGCCGATCACTTCATGGGTGTCGGCATCGAGCAGCAGTGCCGGCAGCGGCAGCTGCTCGAGCAGCGCCGACCACAGCGCCTGGCCGCGGGCGGCCTCGGCGCGCGCCGCCCAGATCTGCGCATCGAAGCGGTGAAAGATGGTGCCGAGGTATTCCGCGGCGACCGCGCAGGCACCCAGCATGATGGCGAACACTTCCAGCAGCACCACGAAGTACTCGGACGGCGCATAGAACCCGGCAAACAGCGGCGGCACGCTCGTAGCCGTATGGCCGAGGATGGCTGCGAGCCAATGCGCGCCGGGAGCGAGTCCCGCTGCATGCCAGCTCAGCTCCGGGGCGTCGCTGGAGGCGAGCAGCGTCACCACGGCGGCGGCGAGCGCCGCCATGAGATACGGTTGCCAGCGCGACAGGAACACCGCACCGATGACCGGCAGGGCGAACACGGTGAGGAACAGCGGGTTCTGCAGTCCGCCGGCATAGCGCCAGATGAAGGCCATGGTGAGGATGCCGAGCCCGTGCAGCGCGACCAGCGCGCGGGTGGCACGCGCGCCGCGGAAGCGGCCGGTGGCCGACAGGGCCGCGAGCGCCACGTGAACGGCCCCGAGGATCAGCAGGCCGATTGCGGCGGCGGCGAAGTCGATGCTCACGCCGCTTGCCGACCACGGCAGCGCGATCGCCAGCACCGTCGCGAAGATCGTCAGCAGCCAGGTGTCATCGAGCCGCCGGACGCGCGGGTCGTGCCAGCGGAACGCTGCCATCAGCCGTGTCGAGTCGGCCTCCCTCATCGGCGCGCCGCCTCGCCCGTGCGGCTGTCGGCCGCCACCTGCACCTGGTTGGCGCGGAAGTTGTTGCCGTCGAGCACCGGCTGGGCCGGTACGTCCGCGCCGCCCGGTGGACGGTAGTCCACCACGTGCAAGGCGAGGGCCCGCGGCCCGAGCACGCGGTTGCGCCGCAGGATCGGCGAGTCGCCGACCACGTCGATGCCGTCGAATCTCGGTTCGATGATGGTGTTGTCGACGGCCGTGCTCGGACTGCGCGGGTCGCCGAGCACGAAGCCGAAGCCGTAGCCGCAGTTGTGAACGCGATTGCCGCGCACCAGCACACCGGCGGATCCACGCACCATGACCGCGTAGGCGGTGACGTGCTCGATCTCGTTGGCCTCGATGATCGCTCCGTGGGCGTTCTCGGCGGCGATCCCGGTCGCGCCGCTGCCGCTGATGTTGTTGCTGCGGATCACCGCGCCCGCTCCGATCAGGTGCACGGCCGACTCGAGCGGCTGGTCGAACTGGTTACGTTCGACGAGCAGCGCGATGTTGCCGGCGACGATGCCGCTGCGGTCGGCGTTGAAGCGGTTCTCGCGGACGGTGATGGGACCGCCCCGCGGGTCGTCGGGGGCCGCGCGCACCGCCCACAGCCCCGCGTCCTTGTCATGCTGAAAGGTGTTGCCGATCACCACGGCGCGCGGGCTCGCGCCGGCAAAGCGCACGCCCACCCGGTCGTCCGCGAAGCGGTTGTGCTCGAGCAGCACGTCGCCGGCGTTCTCGGCCACCTC
>DASSQU010000003.1:0-9332 GCA_035702325.1 Steroidobacteraceae bacterium | reverse complement strand
GTCTTGGCCGATGACGCGAGGTTGATGCCTTCCGAGGCCTTCGCACGCACCGTGTAGTCCGTGTAGGCCGGAATCGCGATCGCCGCGAGAATGCCGATGATCGCGACGACGATCATCAGCTCGATGAGGGTAAAACCCTTTTGCACCTTCATTTGCTAAAACTCCTCAGAAAAGTTGGAGATACTGAATCAGCGGCGCAAAAAGGGCGCCTGGCCAGACTAAAGCAAGGTATGTGCCAGAGGGGGACTACGCGTCCAAGTCCTTGTGCGACAAGGACCCTCGGGTCCGAGGCACTGCCGCCTTTACTTAAGGACTGTCGCGTGGCGCCGCCAGCAAGGGCGGCGGCGCGTCAGAAAGTGACCAGAAACGTCACCTCCGCCATTACTCGATCCCGAGCTTCTTGATCCGGTAGCGCAGCGCCCGGAAGCTCATGCCAAGGAGCTTCGCGGCCGCCGTCTTGTTGTAGCGGGTCTTCTCGAGCGCCTTGATGATCGCGTCGCGCTCGATGCTCTCGAGGTGGCTCCCGAGCGCGACGCCTGCATCGGCCGCAGCTGCGCTGACCGGTGTTGCCGGGGCCGACTCCGCCTCGGCCCCCCCCGGGCGTCCGCCCGAGCGCAGCCGGATGTGCTCGGGCGTAATCACGCCTCCCGTGCAGAGCGTCACGGCGCGCTCCAGCACGTTCTCGAGCTCGCGCACATTGCCGGGAAACGCATAGTCCTGCAGCAGCTGCATGGCCTCCGGGGCGATGCGTGGCGGAGCCGAAGCGGTGCGGGCCGCGAGGCGCTCGAGTATGACCGCGGCGATTTCGGGGATGTCGCCGGCGTGCTCGCGCAGCGCCGGCACCCGCAGCTCGATCACGTTGATGCGGTAGAAGAGGTCCTCGCGGAAGAGCCCCTGTGCGACGAGGTCCGACAGATCCCGGTGGGTGGCCGAGAGGATGCGCACATCGACGACCTCCTCGCGCGCCTCACCCACCGGGCGCACGGTTTTCTCCTGCACGACCCGCAGCAGCTTCACCTGCATGTGCAGCGGCAGGTCGCCCACCTCGTCGAGGAACAGAGTGCCGCCCTCCGCGCTCTGCACCAGGCCCTTCTTGTCGGCGACCGCACCGGTGAAGCTGCCCCGCTTGTGGCCGAAGAACTCGCTTTCCATCAGCTCCGCCGGGATGGCGCCGCAGTTGATCGCGACGAACGGGCCTTCGCGCCGCGCGCCGCTCTCGTGGATCAGCCGCGCGGCGAGCTCCTTGCCGGTGCCCGACTCCCCCGAGATGTGTACCGGGGCCTGGCTCCGCGCGACGCGCGCAATCATCTCCCGCAGCTGGTCCATCGCCGGGGAGCTGCCGAGGAGCCGCGGTCCCGGGCCGGACGCGACCGGCTTTCCGTCCGTCCCCGCGCGCAGCTTGATCGCGCTGCCGACGAGCTTGCGCAGCACTCCGAGGTCGAGAGGCTTGGAGACGAAATCGAACGCTCCGAGCTTGAGCGCGCGCACGGCCGACTCCACGTTGCCGTGGGCGGTGATCACGGCGACGGGGACCGCAGGCCGGTTCTCCTGGATCCAGGCGACGAGATCCAGCCCATCACCGTCGGGCAGGCGCATGTCGGTGAGGCACAGGTCGAAATTCTCGCTCTTCAGCAGCCGGCGCGCCGCCGCGAGATCGGCCGCGGTGCGGGTTCTGAAGCTCATGCGGCTCAGGGTGAGGCTCACGAGCTCGAGGAGGTCCGGCTCGTCGTCCACGACCAGAACCACCGGCTGGGCGGAGGCGGCCTTGGCTGCGGGTGCCTCGTCCATCAGGTTTCCCATCGGCGCGGATCTGAGAACACCACCCGGAAGACGCTGCCGCCGGCGGCGCGCGGCTCGTAGAGCAGCGTCGCGCCGTTCGCCTGCGCGAGCTCGCGGGCGAGGAACAGCCCGAGACCCATGCCGCCGCCGCCGCTGAAGAAGGGCTCGAAGATCCGTTCGACGTGCTCGGGCCGGACGCCCGCGCCCTGGTCGACCACTTCCAGAAACGGGCGCGCGCTCGCGGTCATGCGTCCGTATCGTATCGCGATGCTGCGGGTCGGGTCGCCCTGCACCGCGTGCCTGAGCGCGTTCTCGCAGAGGTTCCACAGAATCTGCCGCAGCTGGTCGGGGTCGGCGCGCACTTCGAGGTCGGCAGCGCCCTCGACCGTCAGCCGGGCACGGGAGAATTGCATGGTCTCGCAGAACTCGTCGCGGAATTCCTCGGTCCACACCGGCAACGACAGCCGCTCGAGCCGTGCTTCCTCGCGCCGCGCGAGGCGCTGCACATTGTCGATGATGCCGCTCACCCGGTTGGCATTGGCGCGGATGATGTCCGTCAGCCGACGATCATCGCTCGTCAGGCTCGGCGACTCCGCGAGCAGCTGGCCGGCGTGACTCATGGCGCCGACGGGATTGCGGATCTCGTGAGCGATGCTCGCGCTCAAGCGCCCGAGCGCGGCGAGCTTGAGCTGCTGTACCCGCTCGGCAATCAGACTCGTGTCCTCGAGGAAGACCAGCACCGGTCCGGGCACGCCCGTGTCGAGGGAGGCGAAGTGCGGGCGGATCACGCGGGCACCGTCCGCGGCGACGAAGGTCGGATCCCCGGGGGGCTGCGCGCCGCCGCTCTTGCGCCAGGACTCGAGGAGAAAGAGGAGCCGCGGCGAGGCCTCGCCGATCAGGGCGTCCGGGTAGGCGTGCTGGTCGCCGAGGATCTCGGCGGCGGACTCGTTGATGAGGCGGATGCGATCCTGCGCATCGAGCACCAGGATGCTCTCGCGCAGGTGCTGCACGATGTACTGGGAGAGCTGCGCAAGGTTGGCGAGGTCCACCTCCTGGCGGCGCACCAGGGCGTCGCTCTCGCGCAGGCGGTTCGCCACCGGCCAGGTCGCGAGCGAGGTGACGAACAGCACCGCCCCGAGGAGCCCCGATGTCGCGTAGTCGGTCACGGGCGTCGCGTCGGTGAGCCCGGCGAATACCTGCTGCGTCAGCACCGCGATTGCGGCCAGCGCGGCGATCAGGAAAGCATCGCGGCGGCCTGCGAGCACCGCCAGCGCGAACACCGGGAGCACCAGCAGAATGCCGAGACCGCTCGCCACCCCGCCGGCAGCGTACAGAATGAAAGCGACGGCGACCGCATCGACGCTCGCATTGACGAGCGCGACGATGCGCAGGCTCGACCAGCGCAGCCGCCGCGCGATGATGAGGAGCACGGCCGCCGTGAAATACGCTATGCAGGCCCCGACGAACAGTCGCGGGCGCTCCGCCACGACGCCCCAGCCCTGGCCGGCGAGATCCTGCAGCGCGAGCAGCAGCAGCGGCACCAGCAGCCGATAGAGGTTGAGGAGTCCGATGACGCGCCAGGCGAGCTCGCCCGGGGCGGTGTTCAGGGAAGGAGCGCTGGCCGGCATTGCAGATGGAATGAATCGTTCGCGGGCCGTTGCAAGGCGCGGCGACTGTAGCATCTTCGCCCGTGGACGGGTCGCGACCCGCATCGCAGACCCGGGCCGTGAGGCGCCGGCTTCCATACGCTCGGACCGGCCCCTGGGATAAGCGGACCTTACTGGTCACCGCCCGGCATTTTCGAGGACAATGCGCCCTTTACCCGCCCGGGACCCAAGCCGATGAACCTGCACGAATACCAGGCCAAGGAGCTCTTCCGCAGTTTCGGCATCGCGGTCCCGGCCGGCCGGGTGGCCGCGAGCGCCGGGGAAGCGGCGGAGGCGGCCCGTGCGCTCGGTGGCGGCGTCTGGGTGGTGAAGGCGCAGGTGCACGCCGGGGGCCGCGGCAAGGCGGGCGGAGTGAAACTCACGCGCGACGCGGAGGCGGTGCGTGCCGCAGCTGCCGAGCTGCTCGGCCGGCGGCTCGTCACCCACCAGACGACACCGGCGGGCCTGCCCGTCGAGCGGGTCTACGTCGAATGCGGCTCGGAGATCGCGCGTGAGATCTACCTGTCGCTCACGCTCAACCGCGAGCGCGGCCGCGTGGCGATGATCGCATCGAGCGCGGGCGGCATGGAGATCGAGGAAGTCGCGTCTGCGACCCCGGAAAAGATCCTCTCCGTCACCATCCACCCGGCCTCGGGCCTTCAGGCCTATCAGGCGCGCGAGCTGGCCTTCGGCCTGAAGCTCGGGGGACCGCTGGTTGCGCAGTTTCAGGCGCTCGCCACGGCGCTCTACCGGCTCTACGTCGAGAAGGACCTGAGCCTGGTCGAGGTCAATCCGCTGATCGTCACCCGCAGCGGGACGCTGCTCGCGCTCGATGCCAAGATCATCGTCGATGACAACGCGCTGTTCCGCCATTCCGAGCTCGCCGAGCTGCGCGATGCGAGCCAGGAAGACCCGATGGAGCGCCGCGCCAGCGCGCACGATCTCAACTACGTCTCCCTCGACGGCGACATTGCCTGCATGGTGAACGGCGCGGGACTCGCGATGGCGACCATGGACCTCATCAAGCTGCACGGCGGCCGGCCTGCAAACTTCCTCGACGTCGGCGGCGGCGCCACGGCCGAACGGGTGACGGCGGCTTTCGAGCTGATTCTCTCCAACCCGAAGGTTCGCGCCGTACTGGTCAACATCTTCGGCGGCATCGTCCGCTGCAACCTGATCGCCGAAGGAGTGATCGCCGCGGTGAAGAAGGTCGGTGTGAAGGTGCCGGTCGTGGTGCGGCTCGAAGGCACCAACGCAGAGGAAGCGCGTGCGGCGCTCGCCGCGAGTGGTCTCACCATCCGCTCGGCCGCGGATCTCACCGACGCCGCGCGCCAGGTGGTGGCGCTGGCGGCAAAAGGCAAGGCATGAGCATCCTGATCAACCGCAACACGAAAGTCATCTGCCAGGGCTTCACCGGCAAGCAGGGCACGTTCCATTCGCAGGCGGCGCTCGACTACGGGACCCGGCTGGTCGGCGGCGTCACCCCCGGGCGCGGCGGCCAGCAGCATCTGGGACTGCCGGTGTTCGACACGGTGCGCGATGCCGTGCGGGCAACCGGAGCTACCGCGAGCATGATCTACGTGCCGGCCTCGGGCGCGGCGGACTCGATCCTCGAGGCGGCGGACGCCGGCATCGAGCTGGCGGTATGCATCACCGAAGGCGTGCCGGTGAACGACATGGTGCGCGTGAAATCCGTGCTGGCGGGATCGGCGATGCGGCTGGTCGGGCCGAACTGCCCCGGGGTCATCACCCCGGAGGAGTGCAAGATCGGAATCATGCCCGGCTTCATCCACAAGAAGGGCGCGGTAGGCATCGTGTCGCGCTCGGGCACCCTCACCTACGAGGCGGTGTTCCAGACGACACGGATCGGTCTCGGCCAGAGCAGCTGCGTCGGCATCGGCGGAGACCCGGTGCGCGGCATGGGCTTCGTCGAGGTACTCGAGCTCTTCGAGCGCGACCCCGCCACTGCCGGCATCATCCTGGTCGGCGAGATAGGCGGCAGCGACGAGGAAGCGGCTGCGCACTTCCTGAGCAGATTCGTGACCAAGCCGGTGGTTGCCTACATCGCCGGCCTCACCGCGCCGCCCGGCAAGCGCATGGGCCACGCGGGCGCCATCGTCGCCGGTGGCAAGGGCACGGCGGCCGAGAAGTACGCCGCGCTCGAGTCGGCCGGCGTGCGCACCGTGAAATCCCCGGCGGAGCTCGGCTCGGCGATGGCGGAGCTTCTCAGGCGCCGCGGCCGGGGCCGGCAGGCAGTACGGCGCGCGGTGGCCGTCCGGGGCCCCGCCCCCAAGCCCAAGCGCCGTCCGCCGGCGACCCGCCCGACCCGGGCCGCACGTCCCGCCAGGGGCGAAGGCTCCGGGCGCCGGGCGAAGGGCCGCAGGCGCTAGCGACGCATCGCGCTGCGCCACATGGGCGAGTCGCTCAACATCGCGCTGGCGCAGCTCGATCTGCTGGTCGGAGACGTGCAGGGGAACGCCACCCGGGTCATCCAGGCCTCGCGCGATGCGCGTGTCAACCTCGGTGCGGACCTGGTGCTGTTCCCGGAGCTCGCGCTCAGCGGCTATCCGCCCGAGGACCTGCTCTTTCACCGCGGATTTCGCCGCCAGATCGAGGCGGGACTCGCGCAGGTGCGCGATGAGGTGCGGGACGTCGCCGTGGTGGTCGGCTTCCCGGAGTACACGCGCGCCGGCATCTACAACGCGGCGGCCATGGTCGCCGGCGGCGAAGTGCTGGCCATCCACCGCAAGGCGGAGCTGCCCAACTACCGGGTATTCGACGAAAAGCGCTACTTCCGTGCCGGCACCCAGCCCACGGTGGTCGAGTGGCGGGGCTTCAGGCTGGGGCTGATGGTGTGCGAGGACATGTGGGAACCCGAGGCGGCGCAGCTCGCGCGCGCCGGCGGCGCGGAGCTCCTCGCGGTGATCAACGCTTCACCCTTCGAAATCCACAAACAGCGCGAGCGCGAGGACATCGCCCGCGCCCGCGTCCACGACGTCGGTCTGCCGATCGCCTACGTGAATCTCGTCGGCGGCCAGGACGAGCTGGTATTCGACGGCAACTCGTTCGCGATGGACGCGCACGGCGAGGTGCGGATGCGCGCGCCGGCCTTCGGGGAAGGCAGCTACCTGGTGCGCTTCGAGCGCGACGCACGCGGCGCGCTCGAGCCGGCGGGCGCGACGCTCGCCCCGGAGCTCGCCGACGAAGCGAGTGTCTACGGTGCCCTCACGCTCGGGGTGCGCGACTACGTCGGGAAACACGGCTTCCCGGGCGTGGTCGTCGGCCTCTCCGGCGGGGTCGACTCGGCGCTCACGCTCGCCATCGCCGTGGATGCCCTCGGCAAGGACCGCGTACAGGCGGTGCTGATGCCCTCGCGCTACACCGCGGCGATGAGCGTCGAGGACGCAAAGGAGCAGGCCCGCACGCTCGGTGTCAAGTACAGCGTGCTGTCGATCGAACCCATGTTCGAGAGCACGCTCGCGACGCTCAAAGACGAGTTCGCGGGACTTCCCCCCGACGCCACCGAGGAGAACATCCAGTCACGCTGCCGCATGCTGCTGCTCATGGGGCTTTCCAACAAGACCGGCCGGATGCTGCTCACTACCGGCAACAAGAGCGAAATGGCGGTCGGCTATGCCACGCTCTACGGCGACATGGCTGGGGGCTTCGCGCCGATCAAGGACTGCAGCAAGCTGCTGGTGTACCGGCTGGCCAGCTACCGCAACTCCCTGGGCCCGGTGATCCCGCAGCGGGTGATCGAGCGGGCGCCGTCGGCGGAGCTGCGCGCCGGACAGAAGGACACCGACTCGCTGCCGCCCTACGAGGTGCTCGACCCGATCCTCGAGGCATTCATCGAGGAGGACCTGTCGGTCGATGAGATCGAAGCCCGGGGCTTCGACCGGGCGACGGTGGGGCGCGTACTCGACATGGTGAAGCGCAACGAATACAAGCGGCGCCAGGCGCCGCCCGGCGTGCGCGTCAGCCGGCGTGCCTTCGGCCGGGACTGGCGCTACCCGATCACGAGCGGTTACCGGCGCTGACGGACAGCCGCCGGGCGACGGCCGCCCGCTACCAGAGTTTCCACCACGCGCGCCGCGCCGCGGCCTGCGACGGACGCACTTCGCCCGAGTAGTTGGCCGCGTACACCTCGCGGGCCTGATCGGCGAGCGGCTTGAGGCCGAGCTTGTCGTAGCTCTCGATCATGACCGCCAGGGCGTCACGCTCCGCCGGCGCGCCGTCGTACTGCTCGATCGCCGCCTTGGCCCGCTGCGCCGCCGCCACGTACGCACCGCGCCTGAGGTAGTACTGCGCCACGTGCACCTCGTAGCTCGCGAGCCGGTCGCGCAGGTACACCATGCGCTGCAGCGCGTCGTGCGCGTACTCGCTCTTCGGGTACTGCTCGACCACCACCTTGAAGGCGGCGAAGGCCTTGCGCGCGGTGCTCGGCGGGCGCTTGGTGAGATCGGCGCGGAACAGCCGCTCGAGTGCGTTCGGGGTGCGCTCGAAGTCCACCAGCCCCTTGACGTAGTAGGCATAGTCGACGCGGGGATGCGTAGGGTTCTCGCGGATGAAGGTGTCGGCGGCATCGGTGGCCGACTCGCCTTCCCCGGCGCGGTAATATGCGTAAATGAGGTCGATGCGTGCCTGGCGGGCCTCGTCGCTGAAGGGGAAGCGCGCCGTGAGCGCCTCGTAACCCTTGATGGCGCCGTTGAAGTTGTTGTCCTCGAGATTCTTCTTGGCGCGCTTGAAGAGGATCTCGGGGGTCACCTTCTGCTGTTCGCGCTCGCGGTGGGTGCGGCAGCCGGCCGTGGCCAGCAGTACGACACACAAGGCGACCACGCTGCCGCGCGCCACACCGGGCAAGATCATCCTGAGGGGGCCTTTCTTTGGCTTCGCGCCGAACGAATGCAAGTATAGCGAATTCACCCGCCCGTCCTGCGACCGCCGCGGCCGGGGGCGAGTTCCGCTCGCACGCGCTCACCCTGCCGCCCGCAGCGGCCGGGCTGCGCTTCGACCAGGCGCTGGCGCGCGCGCTGCCGCAGTACTCGCGCACGCTGCTGAAGTCGTGGATCGACTCCGGGGCGGCACGGATCGAGGACCGCGTGATGCGTGCCAGGGACCGGGTCCGGGGCGGCGAACGGGTGCTCATCGACGCGCTGCTGCCGCAGCGCACCGAGGTGACCCCCGAAGACCTGCCGCTCAGGGTGGTCTTCAGGGACCGCGCGCTGCTGGTGATCGACAAGCCGGCGGGACTCGTGGTGCATCCGGGCGCCGGCAATCCGCGCCACACGCTGCAGAACGCGCTCCTCGGGCTCGACGGCCGGCTCGCGCTGGTGCCGCGCGCGGGCCTGGTGCACCGGCTCGACAAGGACACCTCGGGGCTGCTCCTGGTCGCGCGTACGCCGGAAGCGCACACGGCGCTCGCCGCGGCGCTCGCGGCGCGGCAGATCTCGCGGCAATACCTCGCCGTGTGCAGCGGTGTGATGACCGGCGGCGGTACGGTCGATGAGCCGATCGGGCGGCACCGTACCCAGCGGCTGCGCATGGCGGTGCGTGCCGCGGGCCGGCGCGCCGTGACCCACTATCGCGTGGTCGAGCGGTTCCGCGCCCATACGCTGGTGCGTATCGAGCTCGAGACGGGCCGTACGCACCAGATCCGCGTGCACCTGGCCCACATCGGCTTCCCCGTGGTCGGCGACCCGCTCTATGCCGGAAGGCGGCGCCTGCCCGCCGGCTGCACGGCGGAGCTCGCGGCGGTGCTCGGCGGCTTTCGGCGCCAGGCGCTGCATGCGGCGCGACTTGCGCTGGTCCATCCGCTCACCGGACGCGCGATGCAGTGGGAGTCGCCGCTTCCCGAGGACATGCGTGCGCTGCTCGCGGCGCTCGAGGCTGACCGCGCATGACCGC
>DASSQU010000002.1:0-13474 GCA_035702325.1 Steroidobacteraceae bacterium | reverse complement strand
GACCCCCGCGCTGCGCGCGGCGCTCGCACGCCTCGGCGAGGCGCGGCTGCTGCCGTCCGCGGCGGTCGCCGGGCTCGGCGCCGCTTACACCGTTCTGCGGCGCCTGGAGAACCGGCTGCAGATGCTCGGCGACGCACAGGTGCATACGCTGCCGACGGAGCCGCTCGCGCGCGAGCGCATCGCGCTGGCGATGGGCGCACGCGACTGGCCGGCGCTGAGCGCGCAGCTGAATGGCCACCGCGAGTGCGTGCGGGGACACTTCCGCCAGGTGATTTTCGGGGGCGCCGTCCGCGATGATGCGGCCGTCAGGATCGACCTCGGGAGGTTCTGGGACAACCGCGCCGAGGCGGCGGCGCTCGCCGAAGCGCTCACGCGCGCCGGCTTTGCCGACGGCCCGGAAGCCGCGCGGCTGCTGCTCGAGCTGCGCGCATCACACCTGGTGCGCAAGCTCGACGAGCCGGGCCGCCGGCGGCTGCAGGGGCTGCTGCCGGCGCTGCTTCAGGACGTGGCGCGCAGCCGCGAGCCGCTCGCGGTGCTGCGCCGCGTCCTCACGATCATCGAGGCCACCGGCAAACGCTCGGCGTACTTCGCGCTGCTCGCCGAGAACGGCCCGGCCCGCTCGCGCCTCGTCGAGCTCCTCGGCCACGGCGACTTCCTCGCCGCGCAGATCGCCGCACAGCCGCTGCTGCTCGATGAGCTGATCGACGAGCGCCTGCTGTCGCAGCTGCCGACGCGCGTCTCGCTGGCGCACGAGCTCGAGCAGCGCGATCAGCAGCTCGCCGAGGACGATCCCGAGCGGCAGGTGGAAGCGCTGCGGCACTTCCAGAGCGCCGCGCTGTTCCGCATCGCGGTCGCCGATCTCACCGGCGCGCTGCCCCTCATGCAGGTGAGCGATCGGCTCACGGATGTGGCCGAGCTCATCGTCGAGCGGGCGCTCGATCTCGGCTGGCGCCAGATCACCGCGCAGTACGGCGTGCCCATCTGCGGGGACGGCGACAGCCGGCGGCCGGTGAGCATCTGCGCGGTGGGCTACGGCAAGCTCGGCGGCATGGAGCTCGGCTACTCGTCGGACCTCGACCTCGTGTTCCTGCACGACTCGCACGGGGAGCGTCAGGAGACCACCGGTGCGCGCCCGATCGACAACCAGCTGTTCTTCGTGCGCCTGGCGCAGCGCATCGTGCACCTGCTAACCATGCATTCCGCCGCCGGACGGCTCTACGAGGTCGACGTGCGGCTGCGTCCGAGCGGCAAAGGCGGCCTGCTGGTCACCAACATCGGGGCATTCGCCGAGTACCAGCGGCACGAGGCGTGGACCTGGGAGCACCAGGCGCTGCTGCACGCGCGCAGCGTCGCCGGCTCGGCGCCGCTGCGCGCGGAGTTCGAGCGCGTGCGTCTCGAGATTCTCTGTCATCACGTACGGCGCGAGCGCCTGCGTGCCGAGGTGTGCGCCATGCGCGAGCGCATGCGGCGCGAGCTGGCCCAGGGGAGCGCGGAGCGCTTCGACATCAAGCAGGATCCCGGCGGAATCGCCGACATCGAGTTCCTGGCTCAGTACTGGGCGCTCAACTGGTCCGAGCGCCATCCGCCGGTCGTCATGTTCGCCGACACCATCCGCCAGCTCGAGTCGCTCGCATCCGCCGATCTCGTTGCGCAGGCGAGCGTCGATGTCCTCACCGGGGCCTACCGCGCCTACCGCGCCGCCGCGCACCACCTGGCGCTGGCCGGGCGCGCGGCGCTGGTCCCGGCGGCGGAATTTCGCGACACCCGCGCCGAGGTGACGCGCATCTGGCGCGCCACCATGAAGGATGAGGCGCCGGTGGCGCGGGTATAATCCCGCCATGCCCGCAGCCCAGCGACCGCTCATTCAACCGAACGCCCAGAATCAGTACGAGGTGACGGAGGAGGACCTGCCGCTTTCCTGCCCGATGCCGCAGATGTACCTGTGGAACTCGCACCCGCGGGTGTACCTGCCGATCAGGGAGAATGGCTGGGCAAAGTGCCCCTACTGCAGCGCGGAGTTCACGCTGCGCCGATGACTCCGGCGAGGAGGCCGGCATGAGGCAGGTACTACGGCTGATCGTGACCGGGACGGTGGTGGCATGGCTCGCGGCCTGCTCGACCTCCTCGCACGTGCTGCTCGGAACCGCGCGGACCCCGATTCCGCCCGAGAGCGTGCGGATCTACCGCCAGCCGCCTCCGAAGTACGAGCAGATCGCCACCGTCCAGGCGACCAGTCAGGGATCGCTCGCCCTCACCGGCCAGCAGAACATGGACAAGGCCATCGAACGCCTCAAGCGCGAGGCGGCGAAACTCGGCGCCAACGGAATCGTCCTGCAGAGCGTCGAGGACCGGCAGTCCGGCGCAATCGGCACCGGCGTCGGCAGCGCCAGCTACGGCCCCGGGAGCGCCGTCGGCGGCGGCGTCGGCGGCTCCTTCGGGCTCTACAGCAAGGCGGTGAGCGGGCTCGCCATCTACGTGGCCCCGTGAGGCGAAGCCGCGCCCCCGGCGGCGCGCTGCCCGGTCAGTTCCACAGCCGCAGGTTTGCCGGCAGCGCCACCTCACCCGGGGCATCCGGATCGAAGCGCCCCGCGGCGCGGCCGCCGCTCCCCGCGGCGTCGTCCGCGCCGTAAGCGGTCGGCGGCGGCACCGCGAGCTGCGGCGCACCCCCGGCCTTCAGCGCGGCGTTCAGCGCCGGCAGTTCCTTGTCGGTCAGCGCGTGGAACTCGAGCCTCACGTCGTCGAGCTGCGAACGAAGTCCCGCGATATTGTCCAGCTGGTAGGCCGACGGCGGCCCATCCCAGGAGTTGAGCGCCCCGTAGAGCTGGTCGGTGTGCTCGCGCAGCCGCTCCTCTCCGGTGATCGCGCCGCCTTCCGTGGTGGCCACGATCTGCTTGCGCACCGCATCGAGCTTGTGGTCGAAGTCGGCGAGCCGGCGGACGAGCGGATCCTTCCCGGTCCGGCCCTTGCCGGCGGCGGCGACCTGCTGCCGCAGCCCGGCGATCTGGGCGAACAGCGCCGACTCGTCGTTGAAGAGGGCGTAGACCTTCATCGCGGCGTCGAACTGCGCCCGGCGATCGGCCAGCGTCCAGGCGACGCGGCGGTCGAGGCCCACATCGATCCGCGTTTCATAGGTCTTGCCGTTGTTTTCCATGCGGATCGTGTAGGTGCCCGGCAGCACGCGCGGGCCCTGCGCGCCGGCGAAGGCGAGCTGCACGGCGGGCGGCACGTGAGGGGGCGCCAGGTGCATGGTCCACACCACGCGGTTCAGCCCGCGGCGGCTGCTCGGCGGCAGCTCGCCGATCACTTTGCCGCTCTCGTCCAGCACCTCGATCTTGAGCTTGCCGAACAGATGGCGGGTGCGCTGGTAGTAGGTGATCACCGCGCCGGCGGGCGGGTCGTCGCCGACGAAGGCCGCGGCGCCGTTCGCCCAGCCGCCGTTGGCCTCGATGCGCTGCTGCACGGGACGCGCGGAGACGAAGGTCGCATCCTGGGCGAGCAGCTGCGGGGTCAGATGCCGCAGCGGGGTGATGTCATCGACGATCCAGATGCCGCGTCCGTGCGTGGCGAGCACCAGGTCGCTGGTGCGGGGCTGCACGGCGAGATCGCGCACCGCGACCGCCGGGATGTCGCCGCCCTTGTACTGCGCCCAGTGCTCGCCCGCGTCGACCGAGATCCACAGCCCGAACTCGGTGCCGAGGAACAGCAGGCGGGCGTCGACCGTGTCCTCCTTGATCACGTGCGCGTAACCGCGCACGCCCTTGGGCTCCGCGGCGGTCACCAGCGGCGACCAGCTCTTGCCGTAATCGGTGGTCACGTAGACATAGGGCGCCATGTCGCCGAAGGTGTGCCGGTCGAGGGCGAGATACGCGGTGCCCGCCGCAAAGGCGCTCGCCTGCACCCAGTTCACCCAGGAGTCCTTCGCCGCGCCGCGCACGTTGGCGGAGACGTTCTCCCAGTGCTGCCCGCCGTCGCGCGTCAGCTGCAGGTTGCCGTCGTCGGTACCCACCCAGATCAGGCCCGCCTCGAGCGGCGACTCGCTGATGGAGAAGATGGTGGTGTGCATCTCGGCGACCGAATTGTCGACGGTGACGCCGCCCGACTGCTCCTGCTTCTGCTCCGCGGGGTTGTTGGTGGTGAGGTCGGGGGAGATGCGCTCCCAGGTCTGGCCGTGATCGCGCGAGCGGAACAGGAACTGCGCGCCGATGTAGATCGTGGCCGGATCGTGCGGCGAGAGCGCGATCGGCGTGTTCCAGTTGAAGCGCAGCTTCTTGTAGCGCTTGAGATCCTCGGCCCCCAGCCGCGGCTGGATGTCGCGGGTCTCGTGGCTGTGGATGTTGACGCGTCCGACGGCACCGCCCTGGGCCTCGGCGTACACGTAGTTGGAATCGGAGGGGTCGGCGAACATCCAGAAGCCGTCGCCGCCGAACATGTTCTCCCAGCGCGAGCTGGTGATCCCGCCCGGATACTCCGAGTCGCCGACCCAGGAGCTGTTGTCCTGCAGGCCGCCGTACACGTGATAGGGATCGGCATTGTCGACGCTGACGTGGTAGAACTGCGAGATCGGCAGGTTATCGGTCTTCCACCACTTGTTGCCGCCATCGTAGGAAATCCACAGGCCGCCGTCGTCGCCCGCGAATATGTGCTGGGAATTGGCCGGATCGAACCACACGTCGTGCACGTCGCCGTGCATGCCCTGGAAGCCCCCGACCACGCTGAAGCTGCGGCCGCCGTCCTCGCTGAGGATGAGATTGCCGTCGGTCTTGAAGACGCGCCTGGCGTTCTTCGGATCGACCACCAGGTTGGCGAAATAAAACGGCCGCCACACCATCCACTGGCTCTTGTCGCCACGCTCCCAGGTGCTGCCGCCGTCGTGCGAGACGAACAGGCCCGAGTCGGTCGACTCGATGAAGGCGTAGACGGTCTGGGCGTCGCTCGGCGCGTAGGCAAGCGCGATCCGCCCGTAGGGCTTGGGCGGCAGCCCGCTGTTCGCCCCGGCGGCGAGCTCGGTCCAGGTCCGCCCGCCGTCGCTCGAGCGGTAGAGCGCGCTGCCCGAGGGCGCCTGCGGGCCGTCGCCGCCGGAGCGGAACGTCCAGCCCTTGCGCCGGAAGTCCCACAGTCCCGCGAGCAGCACGTCCGGGTTGCCGGGCTGCATGGCGACGCTGCCGCAGCCGGTCGAGCCATTCGGTCCCTTGAGAATGAGCTGCCAGCTCGCCCCGTCGTCGGTCGTCCTGTAGAGGCCGCGCTCGGCGGAATCGCTCCACAACCTGCCCGGCACGCAGGCGTACACGGTGCCCGAGGCGCGCGGGTCGACGATGATGCGCGCGATCCGCTCGGAGTCCGGCAGCCCGGATCGAGTCCAGGTCTCGCCGCCGTCGGTGGACTTGTAGATCCCGTCGCCGATCGACACGCTGTTACGCGTCCAGGACTCGCCCGTTCCCACCCACATGTTCTGCGGATGCGTCGGATCGATGGCGATCGCACCGATCGACTGCGCCGGCTGCTTGTCGAACACCGGCTTGAAGACCGTTCCGCCGTCGGTCGATTTCCACACTCCGCCGCTCGCCGCGCCCACGAACACCGTCAGCTTGCCGGAGGCGTCCTGGTAGCCGGCGAGCGCCGCAATCCGGCCGCTCATGGCCGCCGAGCCGATGTTGCGGGCGCCGAGTCCCGAGATGACGCCGGAGTCGACCGTCACGCCGTCGGCGCCGATGACCGGGAAAGCACTGAAAGCGAGGACAAGCGCGCCCGCCGGCGCCACGAATCGCAGTCGCATGGGTCTTCTCCCTGGGATTACTTGGCCGGCGTAGTCGCGGCGTGCACCGTCGGAAAGCGGAACAGTGCCGCGTCGATTGCGGTATTGGCTTCCGCCTTGTCGAACTGCACCTTCTGCCGGTCGCTCGAGCCCTTGGGCCCGGACTCCTGCGAGAAGGCGAAATACACACCGTCGACCTTCTCGTAGTCGCCGTAGTCGGTGACGGTCTCCTTGGGTACACCGTGCTCGATGCGGCGATCGACGGTGCGGATCTCCAGGAAATAGTCCGGATCGAGATACACGTAGGTGAGATCGCCGTTCGGCCGCGTCACCCGCAGCTTGTAGGCCTCGGTACCGTCGACGTCCTCGGTGCCGAGATATTCGAGCCGGTAGCCCTTCGCCCGGTAGTCGACCAGCGGGCCGTCGAAGTCCGCCGCGTCCTCACCCATCTCTTTCGCGTCGTCGGCGGAGAGCTTCTCCGGATCCTTGCGGCCCTGGAAGGGGTTGATCTGCCAGGCTTGCGAGCCGTCGTACGCCTGCACCTGGGTGAGTCCCTGCAGCTCCGCCTCGAGGCGAATCGAATCCGGCGGCCTGAGGAGCGTGACGTAACCGAGCTCGATCGTGCCGCCGTTGACGCGCAACTTGCCCGTGAAGCGCAGTGTGTGGATGGCTTTCAGCGCCTCGATGCCGCCCTTGGCGGCGACGTTCCTGGCGGCCAGTTCCTCGGCGGTGTAGGCGAAGGCGTTCGACGCTGCCAGCAGCATCACCACGGCTGCAACTCGGTGCATGGCGAGATCCCGGGTATCCCTGATGGGGCGCGTATGATGCCCTGCCGGCGTGGTCGGCACCAGCAGCCTGCGACGAACTGCCGCTGCCGCGCGCCGCTCAGTTCCGGTCGGCGACGTTCACGTCCCGCGGCGGCGCGAGGTCGGCCTGGATCGGCCCGAAGCCGCCCGCCCGCAGCCGGCGGTTGAGCTCGGGAAGATCCGCCTGCAGCTGCCGCCAGGCGTCGAGCACGCCCGTGAGCGCCTTCTCGGTGGCCGCCGTGGCGTCGAGCTGCGCGCGGGTGGGTGCGGCGTCCGCGCGGGTGACCTCCGAGTAGAGTGTGGCGAGGTGGGCCTGCACGTCCGGCAGGAGCAGCGGCTTGACGCCGGAGGGCGCGGTGTCGGTGTCCTTCGCGGCGGCCTCGAGCAGTCCCGCGAGACGTGTCTGGTACTCGCGCACCGCCTGCGCGGCCGCGCCCGGCGCCGCGAGGGACTTGAGCTGCGCCTGCTCGGAACGGGCCTGCAGCAACGCCCGCGAGCTCTCGGTGAGCACTCCCGCGAGCTCGCTGGCGAGGCGCAGCTGCTCGGCGAGGGCGCCCGGCGGCAGCAGCACACGTGGATCGGGCCTGACCGTGAGCGGCTCCTCCAGGGAGCGGCCGTCGACCGTGAGGCGCACCCGGTAGCTGCCGGGAAGCGCCAGCGGCCCGAGCGGCTCGCGCGGCGTCGACTCCGGCACGGCCGAGATCGGGTAGCCGTGGGTGATGGTGAGTGGGGCCGCATAACGCAGGTCCCAGATCCAGCGATGCATGCCGGCTGAAGCCGGCAGCACGCGCGGCGGCTCGATCCAGTACTCCGGAATGAGCTCGCGCGCGAGCTCTGTGGCGCTCGGCTCGGGCGCAGCGTCGCTGCGGAAGCGCCGCACGAGGTTGCCGCCGTCGTCAAGCACCTCGAGCACCACCGGGCTGCGCGCATCGCGCGGCAGGAAATACTCGATGATCGCGCCCGCGGGCGGATTGGCCGCGAGTGGCTCATCGGCGGGGATCGGCGTGTCGGTCCAGGTGCTGCGATGCATCCGCCAGGCCGCGGCGGGCCGCAACAGGCGCGCCTCGCGCAGCGGCGCGGCCGCGAGCTCACGCAGCCGCGAGATGTCATCGAGGATCCAGAACGAGCGTCCGTGGGTCGCCACGATCAGGTCGTCGTCGTGGATCAGGAGATCGCGCATCGAGGTGTGCGGCAGGTTCAGCTGCAGCGAGTCCCAATGCCCGCCGTCGTCGTACGACACCCACACCGCGGTCTCGGTCGCCGCGAACAGCAGGCCGCGGCGGGCCGGATCCTCGCGGACCGCATTCACCGGCGAATCCGCCGGGAGACCCGCGTCTATCGCCTGCCAGGTGAGGCCGCCGTCGCGGGTGCGGTAGATGCAGGGATGCAGATCGTCGACGCGCATGCGGCTCACGGACACGTAGGCGCTCGCGGCGTCAAAGTGCGACGCCTCGATCTGCGTCACCTTGCTCCACGGGGTGAGCGCGGGCGGCGTGACGTCCGCCCAGTGCTCCCCACCGTCGCGCGTCACCCATACCAGGCCGTCGTCGGTGCCCGCCCAGAGCGTTGCGGCGCTCAGCGGCGAGAGTCCGAGCGCGTAGATACTTCCGCGCTGCCGCTCGGCGCCTTTCTGGTGCAGGGCACCCACGCTCGGGGGAAGCGCCGGCGCTTCGCGCGCGAGGTCCGGGCTCACCGCCCGCCAGGTCATGCCCGCGTCGCGCGTCGCGTACAGCCGGTTGGCGGCGTAGTAGAGCAGATGCGGATCGAGCGGCGAGAACAGCAGCGGCTCGGTACGGTCGACCCGTACGTCCGGCCCCCGCAGCGGCAGTGGCGTCACGTTCTGCACCTGCCCCGTCGACCAGTGGTACTTGGAGACTTCGTTGCGCCCGGCACCGTAGATCACGTCCGGATCGAGCGGATCGGGAGCGACGTAGCCGTATTCGATCGCCCCGACCGGATGCCATTCGCGGTCGGTGATCTCGCCGTCGTTGCCGCGCGTGGCGATGCACACCGAGCCGCTCTCCTGCTGCCCGGAGCACACCCGGTAGGGGAAGGTGGGCGTCGCGCTCACGTGGTAGAGCTGCGCCGTCGGCTGGTTGAGCCAGCTGCTCCAGGTTTCGCCGCCGTTCACGGTGACGACGGCCCCCTGGTCGCTGACCAGCGCGATGATGCGCGAGTCGGCCGGACTGATCCACAGGTTCTGGTAGTCATCGCCGCCGGGCGCACCGCGCAGCGGCCGCCAGCTGCGCCCGCCGTCGCTCGATTTCATCGTCACGATGCTGGCGCTGTAGACGACGTCCGGGTTGCGGGGATCGACGCGGATGACCGGCAGATCGCCGCCGCCGATGCGCAGCGCCGGCCGCGGGTCGGACGTGATCCGCGTCCAGCTCTCGCCGGCATCATCGGAGCGGAACACCCCGAGCCCGGCCGCCGAGGAGTAGTCGCCGGGCTCGGTGGTGCCGACGGTGGCGTAGATACGGTTCGGCTCGCTCGGCGCGATCGCGATGTTGACCTGCGCCAGGTCGGTCGGCAGCCCGGCGCTCAGGCGCTTCCAGCTCGTGCCGCCGTCGCTCGACTTGAACAGGCCGCCGCCGGTGCCGTCGAACTCGTTCTTATCCTCCCAGGGACCGAGGCGCGACTGCCACAGCGCCGCGTAGACCACCTGCGGATGCAGCGGATCGATCGCAACCGCGGAGCCACCGGTGTCCGCGTCCTGATAGAGAACGCGCTGCCAGGTGGTGCCGCCGTCGGTGGAGCGATAGATGCCGCGCTCGGGGTTCGGGCCGTAGGGGTGTCCGAGGACCGCGGCGAACAGGCGGTTCGGGTCACGCGGATCGACCGCGAGCTCCGGAATCTGCTGCCCGTCGCCGAGTCCGCCGTGCGTCCAGGTGTCGCCGCCGTCGGCGGAGCGGTAGATCCCGTCGCCGACCGACAGATCCGGGCGATGCAGTCCCTCGCCGCTCGCCACGTACACCACGTTGGGATTGGACGGCGCGACCGCAATCGCGCCGATCGATTGCGTCGGCGCGGCGTCGAAGATCGGCTGCCAGCTACGGCCCGCATCGCTGGTCTTCCACACGCCGCCGTCGGCGGCGCCCACGTAGAACACGTTCGGCTCGGAGCGCACCCCGGCGACCGCGCGGGTGCGCCCGCCGCGCATCGGTCCGATCAGCCGCCACTCGAGGTCGGCATAGACGCCGGGCGGCTGATGCTGGCAGAGCCCGGCGCGCGGGGCCAGGGCGAATCCAGCGCAGGCGAGGAAGGCGATGGCGAGCGAGGATCTGTGTGGGAGCACCGTGGAGACTCCGGGCGGCAGATTCGCAAGCGCGGCACGATAGCACCAACGCGCCGCCGACCGTAGTGTCCCTAGCGGTACTGCTTGTAGGACTTTTCCTCCACGATGCGTGAGCCGAGCGCGGCGTTGATGCGCTTCTTGATCGCGGCGCGCTCGTCGTTGGATACGTAGACGGCGCGCGCCAGCTCGATGAACTCGCGGTCGAAGGTCTGCTTCGCCTCCTTCTCGCGGATGCGGTCCTCGATGTCCCACAGCCGCTCGTTCACCTGCTCGAGCGCGCGCTCCTCCTGCGCGAGCGGTGCCGCGGCGCAGCCGCTCGCATGCCAAGTGGCCTCGAGCAGCGACAGCTCCAGCTTCACGTTGGCGAGCTTGCCGGCATCGAGCAGCCGTGCCGCCTTGATGCGCAGGATGGTGATCTTGTCGAGCAGCTCCCCGGGCGAGACCGGTACCAGGAGGTCCTTCATGCGCGCGATCCTAGCAACTCGTCGATCTTCGCGGTGACCTCGTCGACCTGGACGAGGTCCATGACGCCGGGTTCCTCGATCTTGTGTCCCCAGTCGAGCTGCTGCGGCTCGCAGCCGCGGAAGGCGCGCGCCGCGCGCGGGTAGGCATCGACGCACCAGTGGCGCGACAGGTACGGCCCGCTGCGGGCCGGGTTGGTCGCCGCATACAGGCCGACGACCGGCGTGCCCACCATGGTCGCCATGTGCACGGGGCCCGAGTCCGGGCTCACCAGCACCGTGGCACGCGCGAGCAGCGCGAGCAGCTCCGGCAGCGTGTCCCGGCCGATCTGGTCGACGAGCGGCGTGGCGGCGGCGCGGGCGATCGCCGTGCCGGTTTCCCGCTCGAGCGCACCCGGGCCGCCCGTCAGGATCACGCGCATGCCGTGGCGCCGCGCGGCGTGCTCGGCGAGCGCGGCGTAGCGCGCGGGGCGCCAGTTGCGCGCCGGGTGGCTCGAGCACGGACTGATGACGAGCGTCGGGCGGGAGTCGGGGATCAGCCGTTCGGCGCAGGCGCGCGCCGGCGCAGCGAGCGGCACATCCCAGCGCAGCAGGCGCTCGCGGATGCCGAGCGCGGCAGGGAAGCCGAAGAAGCTGTCGAGCACGTGCTCGCGCGACTGCGCGGCGATGCGTGCGTTGGTGAACAGCCACTGCAGCTCGCGGGCGCGCGCGCGGTCGAAGCCGAGCCTGATACGCGCCCCGATCTGCCGGGCAAGCAGACTCGCACGCAGCGCCAGCTGCATGTGCAGCAGCACGTCGAAGCGGCGGCCGCGCAGCCGCTCGCGCAGCGCGCGAGCGGCGGCGAACCCTGCCCGTTTGTCGACGGTGATAAACTCGACGCCGTCGATGAGGCTCATGAGGCGTGCTTCGGTGACGCCGATGATCCAGGTCAGCTGCGTCGCTGGCCACGCTTGCTGTAGGGTGCGTACGATCGGCACGACGTGACAGGTGTCACCGATCGCCGAGAGCCTGAGAATGCAGACACTGCGCGGCGGTTCGGCGAGAGGCAGCATGATGGAGTCAGGGCTGTGAGTGGGCGCTGGGCGCTCGGCGCCGAGGTGAAACGCGTCACCTACGGGGGCGGCGCCATGCTATATGACGCCTCCCGCATCAGCAATTTGACCGCCGAATGGTTCACGCCCGCGTACTGGCAGGCGCGCGGCGAGCTCGACGGCAGCGCGCGCGGCCGCGGCGCGGTCCACTACCTCCACCATGCCGGCGAGCGTTACGTGCTGCGCCATTACCGGCGCGGCGGCCTGATGGCCGGTGTCACCCGCGACCGTTTCGCGTGGCACGGCGCGGAGAGCACGCGCTCGTTCATCGAGTGGCAGCTCACCTACCATCTGCGCCGCGCCGGGCTCCCGGTGCCGACGCCGATCGCGGCGCGCTACCGGCGCAGGGGGCTGCTCTACACGGCCGATCTCATCACCGAGCGGCTCGCGGCAGTCGGTTCCCTGAGCGAGTGCCTGCACACCGGCGCGCTGTCGGTGCTCACCTGGATATCGATCGGACGCTGCATCAGGAGGTTTCACGACCTCGGCGTGTGTCATGCGGACCTCAACGCCCACAACATCCTGCTGAGCGAGGAGGCGGTGTACCTGGTCGACTTCGACCGCTGCCGGCTGCGCGGCGCCGGACTGTGGCGCGACGGTAACCTGGTGCGGCTGCGCCGCTCGCTCGAGAAGGTGACCTGGAGCCTGCCGCCGGAGCGTTTCGGGGAGGCCGACTGGCACGGGCTGCTCGACGGTTACCGCCAGTCATCGGGCAGCCAGGAGCTGCAGCCGGCCTGAGGCCGGGGGCTTCCCGCTTGCGATTCCTCTACCTGCTCGCCGTCTACCTCAGCGCCCCGATCGTCTCCGCCATGCTGTTGTGGCGCGGGCTGCGCGATCGCAGCTACTGGAGCCATTTCGGCGAGCGCTTCGGCTTCGGTCCCCGGGCGGCTCCCGGAGGGCTGTGGGTGCACGCCGTGTCGGTGGGGGAGGTGCAGGCCTGCGCCGGGCTGGTGAGCGCGCTCAAGCGGCGCTACCCCGAGCTCCCGGTCACGATCACGACCTTCACGCCCACCGGCGCCGCCCGGGCGCGCGCGCTCGTCGGCGAGCTCGCCGGGATCCGCTACGTGCCCTACGACCTGCCGGGCGCGGTGCGGCGCTTCTTCCGGCGGGTGCAGCCGCAGCTCGCGGTCATTTTCGAGACCGAGCTGTGGCCGAATCTGTACCGCGAGTGCGGCCGGCGGCGCATCCCGCTGGTGCTGGCGAGCGCACGGGTTTCGGCGCGCTCGCTCGGCCGCTACCGGCGGCTGGGCACGCTGTTTCGCGACGCGCTGGCGCAGGCGTCGGTGGTGGCCGCCCAGGGCGCGGCCGATGCCGAGCGCTTCCGCGCCCTCGGGGCCGGAGCCGGCAGCACCCACGTGACCGGCAACGTAAAGTTCGATTTCGAGCTGCCGCCGGACATCGCCGAGCGGGGCCGGCGCCTGCGGATGCAGTATGCCCCGCGGGGGCGGCCGGTGTGGGTGGCGGGCAGCACCCACGGCGGAGGCGAGGAGACGGCCGTGCTCGCGGCGCAGCGGCGGGTGCGCGCGGTGCACCCCGCGGTGCTGCTGGTGCTCGCGCCGCGCCATCCGGCGCGCTGCCCCGAGGTGGCCCAGGAGCTCGAGCGCGCCGGCGTGAACTTCGCCCGCCGCTCGCAGCCCTGGCCTGCGCGCCCGGGGCACGAGCCCGATGTGCTGCTGCTCGACTCGCTCGGGGAACTGCTCGATTTCTACGCCGCGGCGGACGTCGCTTTCGTCGGCGGGAGCCTGGTTCCGGTCGGCGGACACAACCTGCTCGAGCCCGCAGCGCTTGGGGTGCCGATCCTCACCGGTCCGCACAACTTCAGCGCCGAGGAAGTGGCGCGGCTGCTGATCGCGCGCGGGGCCGCGGCGGTGGTGCACGATGCCGATGAGCTCGCCGCGGGGGTGAGCGCGCTCCTCGCCGATCCGGCCGCCCGCGCGCGCATTGGCGCGCTGGCGCGCGCCTCGGTCGAAGTCAATCGCGGCGCCCTGGCGAAACTGCTCGCGCTGATCGAGCCGCTGCTGTAGTTGCCGCCGGCAAGAGGCGTGGCTCTCGCCGGCTGCGCAGCAGGG
>DASSQU010000001.1:0-10731 GCA_035702325.1 Steroidobacteraceae bacterium | reverse complement strand
GCAGGGCACTGCGACTTCAGGGCTTTGGTGGCGGCTGGCGGGGCGGCGCGGGTGGGGCGGCCGGTGGCGTGCCCGGCGGCGGCGTCTCTCGCGGCACGACCGGCGCGAGCGTCTCGGGGGTCTCGACCCGCGGGGAGGTGGGCGCCGGGACGGTGAGCCAGCCGTTGACGTCGGCGAGCTCGGCCCGGTCGAGGTTGCCGGCTGCGAGCCGCAGCTGCAGCACGCTCACGATGTAGTCGTAACGACTGCCCGAGTAGTCGGTCTGCGCCTGCACCAGCGTCTTGCGCGCGTTCAGGACATCGACCGCGGTGCGCGTGCCGACCTCGTAACCCGCTTCGGTCGCCTTGAGGGCGGTCTCGCTCGAGGCCAGCGCCTGGCGCAGCGCCTGCACCCGCGCGATGCCCGCGATGACTCCGAGATAGGCGTCGCGCGCGGCACGCTCGGCGGCGCGCGAGCTCTGCACCACTCCCTCCTTGGCGGCGATCCAGCGGTACTCGGCTTCGCGCACCTTGGACTGCGCGAAGCCGCCGCTGAAGATCGGCACGGTGAGCTGCAGGCTGATCTGGCGGTCGTTGAAATAGGTGTCGTAGGAAAAGGGCTGGCCGGCGAAGTTCTCATCCAGGCTCTGGTTCTGATAGGACCGCCCCGCGAGCAGGTCGAGCGTCGGCAAATGCCCGCCCAGCGCTCCGCGCACGTTGTCGCGGGCGATGTCCGCCGCCAGGCGGCTCGAGATCAGCGACAGGTTCTGCTCGAGGGAGATGTTGACCCAGCGGCTCTCGTCAGCCGGTTGCGGGCTTCTGAGCGGCATGTCGGCGCCGGGCTTGGAGAGGGAATCGTACTTCTGACCGGTGATCTCCTGCAGCTGATCCTCGGATGTGGCGAGGGTGCGCTTGGCGGCGATCACCGCCGCCGTCGCGGTGTCGCGCGCGGCGCGCGCCTCCTGCACGTCGGTGATGGCGATGAGTCCCACCTCGAAGCGTTTTTCGGCCTGGTCGAGCTGGCGCTGGATCGCCTCGAGGGAGGCCTGGTTGGCCTCCAGCCCGTCCTCGGCGGCCAGCACGTTGAAGTAGGCCTGCGCGACTCGCAGGATGAGCTGCTGCTCCGCGGCCTGGTAGGTGGCCTCCGCCTGCGCGACCTCCTTGCCCGCCGCCTTGAGCGCCATCCAGTTGGACCACGAGAACAGGTTTTGCCGCAGGTTCACCGCCCAGACCCTGGTGGTGGTGTCCACGCCGGCGGGCACCGGCACCACCAGCGGCTGGCCGGTCGAACTCGTGGCGAAGAAGGGCTGCGTGCCGGTGTTGTGGTCGCGGGTCACGCCGGCGGTGCCGTTCAACTGCGGCAACAGCGCCGACCACGCCTGCGGGCGTGCTTCGCGTGCCGCCAGGCGGTTGGCATCCGCCTGGCGGATCACGGGATCGGCGTGCAACGCGTCCTGGAAGACGCCCGCCAGATCCGTGGCTGGCGCGCTTCCCGGGCAGGCGAGCAGCACGGCGAGGAGGGCTGCGGCACGATTCATGGATTCCTTCCCCGGCACGGATCAGAAAGCAAAGCGCGCCGGCTGCGGCGCGTTGATGAGCGGATCGATCACGGTCTCGAACAGACTCGCCGTCGCCCAGGCCCCCTCGGCCACCCGGCGGACGAGCCGCGCTTCCATGACCGGCGGCTCGCCCACCACGACGAACAGTCGTCCGCCGACTTCCAGCTGACGCTCGAAGCGCGGGTCGTACACGGGAAGCGAGCCGGTCACTGCGATGGCGTCGTAGCGCGTACCGCCGTCGGCGTTGAAGGCATCGGCATTCACCACCTCGACGTCGCCCATGCCGGCGGCGGCCAGGTTGCGCCCGGCGAGGGCGGCGAGCCCGGCGAAGATCTCGAGCGTGCGCACCCGGGCGCCCGCGGCGCGCAGGCATGCGCTGATGAACCCGGAGCCCGTGCCGATCTCGAGCACGCGCTCCTGCGCCACCGGCTCGAGCGCCTGCAGCAGCCGGCCGGCCACGCCCGGACGGAGCATGTGCTGCGCGTGCGGCAGGGGCACCTCGGTGTCGGCGAAGGCGAGGAAGCGCTGCTCGGGCGGCACGAAGGCCTCGCGCGGTACCCGGCGCAGCACGGCGAGCACACGGTCATCGAGCACGTCCCAGGCGCGCACCTGCTGCTCGATCATCTGTTCGCGGACATCGGACACCGGAAGGGGTGCTCCTGACCTGACGCCAAATTACTTAACGCGAGAGGTCGCAGAAGTTACGGGTTTTACCCCGGCCTGCCAAGCGGGTATGCGACGAGATATGGTGAAATACCGACGGGGCGAGCGCCGCCCGCGATATGCTTGCGGTCGGTCCGCAATCCATCGGCACGAGAAGTCGAAGCAGAGTGCCCTGGGACCGAAGCGGCTCATCCGGCCGGAAGGCTCGAGAAGAACTAGATGTCGATCGTCGGGCTGTTGTGCCTCCTCCTCGCGCTCGTCGCAGCCCTGGTCCTGGTGCTCTACGGGCTGCAGCGCCGCGAGCTGCAGACCATCGGACGGCTCTCGCAGCAGCTGCAGCGCATCGCCATCGGCGGGCGGCTGCCTGCGCGTCTCGAGCTGGCGAGCGACCGGGCCAAAGTCGCCGCGCTGATCACCGCCGTCAATCACCTGCTGACGCGCGCCGGACCCGCGGGCGAGCGCGACGCCGCGCTCGCCCCGAAGCTGTTCGCCGAGCTCGGCGAGCGCATCCACGAGGCGGTACTGGTACATCGCGACACGATCCTGTACGCGAACCGCCAGTTCGCGAATTTCGTCGGCGTCGATCGCGTCGAGCTGATCGGCCGCCGCCTCGGGGACCTGGTGCCGCCCGAGTACTCGGAGCTGGTGACCGAGAACATCCGCCGCCGCCTCGCCGGGGAGCCCGCAGCGGAGCGCTACGAGATCGACATGGTGGGACTGCAGGGGCAGGTGAGCCGGCTGGAGATCGCGTCCAGCTTGGTGGAATACGACAAGGGCAGCGCACTGCTCGTCACCGGCGTCGAGATCATCCCGACGCAGACCACGCCCGCGCTGCGCCTGGCGGGAGACGGCGCCGCGGCCGCCCAGCAGCGCACGCTCGATGCGCTCGCCGAGGCGATCATCGCCATCGACGACAAGGGCCACATCACCTACATGAACCGCGCCGCCGAGCATCTCACCGGCAGCGACGCGCTGCAGGCCTCCGGCAAGTCGCTGGAGGAGATCGTGAGTCTGGTCGACGAGACCGACCGCCGGCTGCTCAGCGACCCGGTGCACCAGGTGCTAGTGAGCGGCGCGCCGGTGACGCTCAGCCGGCGCACCCTGCTGCTCGCGCGCAGCAACGGCAGCGAGCGCTCGATCGAGCTGTCGGCGGCCCCGATCCGCAACGAGGCGCGCGAAGTGATCGGCGCGGCGCTGCTGCTGCACGACGTAACCGAGCTGCGCGGGCTGGCGCGGCAGATGTCCTACCAGGCGACCCACGATGCGCTAACCGGGCTGGTGAACCGCCGCGAGTTCGAGCGGCGCCTCGAGGAGGCCATCGAGAGCGGCCACCGCGGCGACGGCCAGCACGTGCTGTGTTACCTCGACCTGGACCGCTTCAAGCTGGTCAACGACACCAGCGGTCACCTGGCCGGCGACAGCATGCTGCGCGAGGTCGCGAAGCTGCTGCGCGACGCGGTGCGCGACAGCGACACGGTGGCGCGGCTCGGCGGCGACGAGTTCGGCACGCTGCTCATCGGCTGTCCGCTCGAGAAGGCGCGGCAGATCGCCGACGACCTGTGCCGCTCGGTGAGCGACTACCGCTTCGTGTGGAAGGACCGGATATTCAACATCGGCGTTTCGGTGGGGCTGGTGGAGATCTCGCGCGAGAGCGGCACGCTGGAAGAGCTGCTGGCGGCCGCCGATACCGCCTGCTACGTCGCCAAGAAGCAGGGCAGCGGCCGGGTGGCGGTGTATTCGGCGCGCGACGAGGCGCTGGCGCGCCACAGCGGCGAGATCCAGTGGCTGCACCGCCTGCAGATCGCGCTCAAGGAGAACCGCTTCCACCTCTATCACCAGGTGATCGTGCCGGCGCACGGCGAGGACGGCGGACCGGCGATGGAGGTGCTGGTGCGGCTGCAGGACGAGGGCGGCAACGAGCTGCAGCCCGCGGACTTCATGCGCGCCGCCGAGCGCTACCGCCTCATGGGCATGGTCGACCGCTGGGTCGTGCAGACGACGCTCGCCGCGCTCGGGCGCGGCGCGATCCCCCTGCAGCCCAACCGCAGCGTGGCGATCAACGTCTCGGCCCAGACGCTCGGCGACCTGCAGTTCCTGGAGTTCGTGGTCGAGTGCCTGGACAGCACCGGTGTCACGCCCGCGCAGGTGTGCTTCGAGATCGCCGAGAGCGCCGTGGTCGCCAACCTCGATCACGCGCGCCGTTTCATCGGCGTACTGCACGGCATGGGATGCCAGTTCGCGCTCGATAATTTCGGCTCCGGCGTCGGCTCGTTCTCCAATCTGAAGAACCTGCCGCTCGACTACCTGAAGATCGACGGCTCGTTCACGCGCAACCTGGCCCGCGACAACGTCAATCAGGCGATGGTTACCGCGATGATCAAGATGGCGCGCACCCTCAACTTCAAGATCATCGCCGAGCAGGTCGAGGACACGGCCGCGATCGATGCGGCGCGCAAGATCGGCGTGGACTATCTGCAGGGGTTCGCGATCGGGCGGCCGCTGCCGCTGTCGCTGGCGGCCTAGTTGTGGCTTTGGCGCCCTGCGCCGTCAGAGCTTGTCGGGTTCAAACCTGAGGGCGACGCCGTTCATGCAGTAGCGCTCGCCGGTCGGCTCGGGGCCGTCGGGGAACACGTGGCCGAGGTGCCCGCCGCAGCGCGCGCAGTGCACTTCGGTACGGCGCATGAACAGCGAGCGGTCCTCGCGGGTCGCCACCGCCCCGGGGATCGGCCGGAAGAAGCTCGGCCATCCGCTGCCGCTCTCGAACTTGGTGTCGGCGGCAAACAGCGGCGCCCCGCAGCCGCCGCAGTGGAAAGTGCCGGCGCGATGCTCGTCGTTGAGCGGACTGCTGCCGGCGCGCTCGGTGGCGTGCTCGCGCAGCACCCGGTAGGCGTCCGGCGTCAACTCGCGCCGCCACTCCGCGGGCGATTTCTCGACCGGAAACGCCTCCGCGGAGCTCACAACAGCGGTACCAGCAGCAGCGCCACGATGTTGATGATCTTGATCAGCGGGTTGATGGCGGGACCGGCGGTGTCCTTGTAGGGATCGCCGACGGTGTCGCCGGTGACCGCGGCCTTGTGGGCATCCGAGCCCTTGCCGCCGAAGTTGCCTTCCTCGATATACTTCTTGGCGTTGTCCCAGGCGCCGCCACCGGTGGTCATCGAGATGGCGACGAACAGCCCGGTGACGATGGTACCGATCAGCAGACCGCCGAGCGCACGCACCCCGGCCCCGCGGCCCATCAGCGCGTTGACCACCACCACCAGCACGATCGGCACCAGTATCGGCAGCAGCGACGGCACGATCATCTCGCCGATGGCGGCCTTGGTGAGCAGGTCGACCGCGCGCGAATAATCGGGCTTGTCGGTGCCGGCCATGATGCCCTTGATCTCGCGGAACTGGCGGCGCACCTCGTTCACGACCGATCCGGCGGCGCGGCCGACGGCCTCCATGGCCATGGCGCCGAACAGGTACGGTACCAGCCCGCCGATGAACAGCCCGATGATGACGGCGGGATCCGCCAGCGCGAAGTTGACGGTCTTGCCGGCGGCCTCGAGGTTGTGGGTGTAGTCGGCGAACAGCACCAGCGCGGCGAGGCCCGCCGAGCCGATCGCGTAGCCCTTGGTGACCGCCTTGGTGGTGTTGCCGACCGCGTCCAGCGGGTCGGTAATGGCACGCACCTCGCGGGGCAGGCCCGCCATCTCAGCGATGCCGCCGGCGTTGTCGGTGATCGGTCCGTAGGCATCGAGCGCCACGATCATGCCGGTCATCGACAGCATGGCGGTGGCCGCGATGGCGATGCCGTACAGGCCATCGAGCGTGTACGAACCCCAGATCGCGAGGCACACCGCGATCACCGGCAGCGCGGTCGCCTTCATCGACACCCCGAGCCCGGCGATGATGTTGGTGGCGTGGCCGGTCTGGGAGGCGGCGGCGATGCGGCGCACCGGGTTGTACTCGGTGGCGGTGTAGTACTCCGTGATCATGATCATGGCGGCGGTGAGGCCCAGGCCGATGAGCGTACAGCCGTAGAGCGCGGCCGAGTCGCCCGGCATGATGCGATGCGTGATGAAGTGAAACGCCACTGCGGACACCAGCCCGGCGACGATCACGCCCTTGTAGAGGGCGTTCATGATCTTGCCACCCTCGCGCGTGCTCACGAAGAAGGTGCCGATGATGGAGGCGACGATGGAGGCGGCGCCGAGCGCCAGCGGATAGATGACGGCGGCGATCGCGGCGTCGGGCCCGCGGCCGCCGAACAGCAGCCCGCCGAGCAGCATGGTCGCGACGATGGTCACCGCATAGGTCTCGAACAGGTCCGCCGCCATGCCGGCGCAGTCGCCCACGTTGTCGCCGACGTTGTCGGCGATCACCGCCGGGTTGCGCGGGTCGTCTTCGGGGATGCCGGCCTCTACCTTGCCGACCAGGTCCGCGCCGACGTCGGCGCCCTTGGTGAAGATGCCGCCACCGAGGCGCGCGAAGATCGAGATGAGCGAGCCGCCGAAGGCGAGTCCCACCAGGGCGTGCAACGCGCCCTCGGCGCCGATCGAGGTGAACTGCCGCAGCAGCGTGTAGTAGCCGGCGACGCCAATGAGTCCCAGGCCGACCACCAGCATGCCGGTGATCGCCCCGCCGCGAAACGCCACGGTGAGGGCGGCGTTCAGGCCGCCGGTTGCGGCCTGCGCGGTACGCACGTTGGCGCGCACCGAGATATTCATGCCGATATAGCCGGTCAGCCCCGAGAGCAGCGCGCCCACCGCGAAGCCGCCGGCGGTCGGCCAGCCGAGCGGTGAGAAGCCGATGATGAGGAAGAGGATGAGCCCGACGACGAGGATGGTGCGGTACTGGCGGTTGAGGTAGGCCTTGGCGCCGGCCTGGATCGCGGCGGCGATCTCCTGCATCCGCGGGCTGCCGGCCGGCAGGCGCAGGATTGCCGCCATGGAGAACACACCGTACAGCACGGCGAGCACCCCGGCCGCGATGGCGGCCCACAGCCAGACGCTGGCATCCATCGGGAGACCTCCCCCAAAAAAGGCCGCGAACTATAGCACGGCGGCCCCTCGGCCGAGGGTGCCCGCCGCGGGTGCCGGGGCGCGGCCTCGCGACGCAGGGGCGTATGATGTCGCGGCACGGCGAGGAGCAGGCGCACAGGAGGCCCGATCATGAAACGGACGCTCGCGGGGCTGGCGCTGGGATGCCTCGCAGGGACCCTTCCCGCACCGGCGCCTGCCGCCCAGGCGGGCCCGGTGAGCTGGCAGCTCGCCGCCGGCTTCAGCGAGCCTAGCGGGCAGATCTCCGATTACCTGCAGGGCGGGTGGACCCTCGACGGCACGCTGCTGTACGCCCCGGGTGCGGGCCGGCTCGCGCTGCGCGCCGATCTCGGCGTCAGCAACTACAACGCCACCAACCGGTTTCTCGCCTATGGCGCGCTGCTGAACGGGGTCGAGGTCGACTCCGGCTACGGGACTTTCCTGTCGCTGTCCGCCGGGCCGCAGTACAGCGTGCCGTTCGTGGGCGGATCGCACCTGTATGCTTTTGCGCAGCTGGCGCTGCTCTACACCGACCTGCAACTGACGCAGACGGTGCTGTTTGCCGGTCCCTACTGTGATCCGTTTTTCGGCTTCTGCGACTCGTTCGTCAGCACCGGAGAAGCGGTCGTCTACGACGACAGCCGCACCCGTCTCGGCTGGGATGCCGGCATCGGCATCGATTTCCCGGTCTATTACGCGACCTACTTCTTCGAGCTGGGCTATCACCGCATCGGCGGCTCGCAACCGGTCGCCTACGTGCCGATCACCTTCGGCTTCCGTTTCTGAAGCTCAGACCTTGAACGCCGCGGCGAGCTTGCGGCGCACCGGCACCCCGCGGATCCGGGCATAGTCGGGCAGTCCCGCGCGGTAGGGCGGATAGGCCTCGCCGGCCACCAGGGGCTCGAGGTAGCTGCGGCAGGCGGCGGTGATGCCGAAGCCGTCCTTGCGGATGTACTCCGGCGGAAGCTTCTTTTCCTGGTTGGCGACCTCGGCGAGCGGCACGTGCCCGATGGTCCAGCGGTAGGGGCGAGACGAGCGGCGCACGATCACCGGCATCACCGCGTTCACTCCCTGCACGGCGAGCTGCACGGCGGCGCGGCCGACGGCGTAGGCCTGCTCGACGTCGACGCGCGAGGCGATGTGACGCGCAGAGCGCTGCAGGTAGTCTGCGACCGCCCAGTGATACTTGAAGCCGTGCGCTTCGCGCACCATGTTGGCGACCACCGGGGCGACGCCCCCGAGCTGGGTGTGTCCGAAGGCGTCGCGCGTTCCGGCGTCGGCGAGAAATCTGCCGTCGGCATAGGCGGCCCCCTCGGAAACCACGATGACGCAGTAGCCGAAGTCGGCAACGCACTGCCTGACGCGCTCGAGGAAGGCGCGGCTGTCGAACGGTACCTCGGGAAACAGGATGATGTGCGGCGGCTCGCTCTCTCCGCGGCCCGCGAGTCCGGCCGCCGCCGCGATCCAGCCCGCGTGGCGTCCCATCACCTCGAACACGAACACCTTGGTCGAGGTGCGCGCCATGGAGGCGACGTCGAGCGCCGCCTCGCGCGTCGAGACCGCGATGTACTTGGCGACCGAACCGAAGCCCGGGCAGCAGTCGGTGTGCGGCAGATCGTTGTCGACCGTCTTGGGTATCCCCAAGCAGGTAACCGGATAGCCGAGCGCCGCGCCGATCTGCGACATCTTGAGGGCGGTATCCATCGAGTCGTTACCGCCGTTGTAGAAGAAGTAACCGATGTCGTGCGCGCGGAATACCTCGATCAGCCGCTCGTACTCGGCACGGTTGTGCTCGATATCCTTCAGCTTGTAGCGCGCCGAGCCGAAGGCGCCGGCCGGGGTGTGCCGGAGTGCGCGGATGGTAGCCAGGCTCTCGCGGCCGACGTCGATGAGATCCTCGGTGAGCGCGCCGACGATGCCGTCACGCCCGGCGTACAGCCTGCCGATATGCCGCGAGCGCCGCGCGGTCTCGATGACGCCGCAGGCCGAGGCGTTGATCACCGCGGATACGCCCCCCGACTGGGCGTAGAGAGCGTTGCGACGGACGGGTTTCCTCATGTCGTTGGCGCTGCGGGCGCTGCGGGCGCTGCCGGCTCTGCCGGTCGACCACAAGGATAGCGCGTTTGACCTGTACCGGGGCGGTCGGTAACGTGACTCACCATGCGCATCGTGCTGTTGGGGGCGCCCGGCTCGGGCAAGGGTACGCAATCGCAGCGCCTGGTGGAGCGGGGCGGAATTCCGCAGATCTCCACCGGAGATCTGCTGCGCGCCGCGGTGGCGCGCGGCAGCGCACTCGGACTCGCTGCCAAGGCGGCCATGGACGGCGGGCGGCTGGTCGAGGATTCGCTGGTGCTCGGCATGATCCGCGAGCGTCTCGGCGAGAGCGACACGCGCTCGGGTTTCATTCTCGACGGATTTCCGCGCAACCTCGCGCAGGCGCGTGCGCTCGACGAGCTGCTCGCGGAGCTGCGCCGGCCGCTCGAGGCGGTGGTACAGCTCGAGGTGGATTACCGGGAGCTGGCGCGGCGCATTTCCGGACGGCGCAGCTGCGCCGACTGCGGGCGCGTGTTCAACCTGCTCACCTCGCCTCCGCTGGGAGCCGCGCGGGTGTGCCCGAAGACCGGCGCGCCCCATCGGCTCGTGCAGCGCCCCGACGACAACGAGGCGACGGTGAACGAGCGGCTGCGGGTGTACGAGGAGCAGACCCGTCCGCTGATAGAGTTTTATCGGGCGCGCGGACTGCTGCGCTTGATCGACGCGCGCGGCGACGTCGACGAGGTGACCCGGCGCCTGGTCGAGGCGTTGCCGTCGCCGGCGGCGCGGCCGCCCGTGCGCGCCCGCAGGACGGGCCCGGCCCGTGTCCGGTCGAGGTCGGTGCGGGCCGCCGCCAAGGGCGCGCGCAAGAAAGCCGCGGGCAAGCGCGCCCCGCGGCGGCGCGCGGGCCGGTCTGCACGCCGGGCGAAAGCACCGCCGCGCACGCGCGCGAGCCGCCGCAATCCACGGCGCGGCCGCCGCTGATCACAACGCGGCGAGCAACCGCTCCCCGAGCACCGCGCGGCGCCAGCCGCGCAGCACCGTCCCGTCGCGCCGCCCGTCGGCGAGCTGCTCGAGGTCGCGCCGGGTCGCCAGCACCTCCGGAACCAGCCTGAGCTCCCCGGCAACCGCCTGGCTGATCGCGGCGAGCTTGCGGATGAGCGCGCTCCTCACCGGGTCGGCGGGCGGCCGGGCGGGGACGGGTGGCGCCGGATGCGGAACCGAGGCCGCCGCGATGCACCCGAGCAGCTCGCCGCCACGGTGCTTCACCAGTCCCGCCGGCAACGCGGCGATCGCCGCCAGCTCGGCCGCCGAGCGCGGCACGCGCAGGACAATCTCGCGCAGTGCCGCGTCGTCGAGGATCCAGCCCCGCGGCCGGTCGTGCTCGACCGCCAGCCGCTCGCGCCAGGCGGCGAGCGCGCGCGCCAGGCGCTCGCGGCCGGGATCGAGGCCGCGCAGCCCGCGGACGCG